>WTJZ01000076.1 GCA_011524615.1 Akkermansiaceae bacterium
TCGGTCTTTCAGACCTTACCATCCTCAATTGGACTTAAACACAGGCCTAGCGGCCAGTGCTGGTATCCCAACGCCCTTATCAGGGCTTTTTAGAAACGTTGCCATTAATTTATCGTAAAACACCTATTCCCCACTTGTTGAAGTTCGCTGGTTACTTCTGTACTATATACGTACAACTACCTGCGCTCTTGGAAGAATAGGTAAATCCCCCCTTCTGTCACGCGCGATCAACCTCATGATCACACAACCGCAGGTATCTCTTGCTAAGCCTTATTAATTTTGACCGGGTTTTTCCGGTTCGGGTAGAGGGTAGTACACATTGGGCATTTCGTGCCATCACACCCGCGCGCTGAGCAGTATTCTCGCCCGTAAAAGATGATTTGGAGATGGAGCTTATTCCAAGACTCTTTGGGGAAGAGCTTTTTGAGATCCTCCTCGGTCTGGGAGACATTCTTCCCTTTAGTCAGCCCCCAGCGCTGTGCTAGTCGATGGATATGTGTATCTACGGGGAAGGCGGGTACGCCAAAGGCCTGCGCCATGACGACGGAGGCCGTCTTGTGCCCGACTCCTGGTAGAGTCTCGAGAATAGCCATATCAGCCGGAACCTCTCCTGCATGGTCATCTCTCAGGATTTCAGAGAGTCGTTGAATCGCCTTAGCCTTTCGTGGTGCGAGACCACAGGGCTTTACGATGGCCTCGATCTCATCTACAGGGACTTGCGCCATATCGAAGGGGTTATTCGCTCTCGCGAATAATGCAGGCGTAATCTTATTCACCCTCTCATCTGTACACTGAGCCGAGAGGAGGACCGCGATGAGCAGCGTGTAGGCATCGGTGTGATCCAGTGGGATCGGGGTCTCAGGATAGAGCCGTTCTAGCTCCTCCATGACATAGCTCGCTCGCTCTTTCTTTAACATACCATGAGCCTATGATATCCCCTCGTAGAATCAAGCCCCTATCGACCTACACACTAGCGAGGTGGATCAACTCGATCAGTCGTCGATGACTAGTCGTCGAGGTCTTAGCTAAGAAGCCCTGAGTATGACAGAAGAGGACGTCCCCTTCACATTCGAGGCGAGAGAAGTCGAGCTTAGAGCAATCATTATAGCGACTCAGGGCATAACCATCTCCCCTACGATCTGGATACACTAGCGCGATGACTTGGTCACAGAGATTATTCATCTCGACGAAGCGTCCCATCCCCAATGAAGGCTCGGACGGCATATGCTCCGCCTTAGGCAGGACAACGATCTTACTAACAGCATCGATCTCCCATATCTCACAGGAGGTCATAAGGTACTCGAGGCGTTCACGTAACGAGCGGATGTAGTTTAACAAATCCTCTCCGATCATCTTCATCAGCTCCCAAATGATATCACCAGGGCCGAGGAACTCAGAATACGCAAAACGACGTAAGACCGTAACATCGATAGGCGAGTTTAACTTATTCAACACCTCTCGATCTACCCCTAACCAATCCGCCGTCTTTACTGGACCTCGGCAGTCAAACCACTCTGTCGGTTCTAACCACTCACAGAATCGCTTCGCATCGTTATAGACTCCTAACCACTGGAGCACGAGTGATACCGAGCAAGTCGGCTTGTGGTCACGAGGGAGTTGATGATGGTCAAAGTTCATCAAATGAGGCTCGTGGCGTCCACCAATATCGACGACACAAAAGGAAGGATCGTCTAGTTCTCCCTCGGTCGGGTCCCGCCTCACAATCGGGGCAGGAGAGGTTGCTAGCAGAAGACAACATGCTAGGAAGTCATCTTTGTGAGCCCCACCCGGATGAGTCAGGATGGTCTTAACTGAATTCATACCTTCAGTTAAACCCTAGTTTACTCCTTTCGGAAAGAAAAATTACGCCCCCACTCGAGTGACTAGCTCGAATTCAAGACGTAATAGGAAAGCAAACCTATGTAGTTACAGTGTTTAGCTAGTGTTCTCCTCGTTTCGCTAATTCAGCGTAAAGACCATTTTTCGACAAAAGCATGTCATGAGTCCCCTGTTCCCTGACCTGTCCACTCTCTAGGACATAGATACAATCCGCATTCTGGATGGTCGTGAGACGGTGTGCGATCACGATTGCCGTGCGCCCCTTGAGCAGCTCATTGAGCGCCTTCTGGATGAGCTCTTCCGTCTCATTGTCCACAGAGGCCGTCGCCTCATCCAGAACGAGAATCGGAGGATTCTTCAGAATCGCACGGGCTATCGCCAGGCGTTGCTTCTCCCCTCCAGAGAGCTTGACGCCACGCTCTCCTACATTGGTATCGAGCCCGTCTGGTAACGCATTGACAAAGTGAGTAGCCTGGGCTGCCTCCAATGCCTCCCAGATTTGTTCCTCACTCGCTTCACGATCCGCGATGATAAGATTATCTCGGACCGATCCGTTGAAGAGGAAGTTATCTTGCGACACATAACCGATCTGTTCCCTGATCGACGTCTTATTCAGCTCTGTCAATGAGACTCCATCGATCGAGATCTGACCGCTATCGATCTCATAGAAGCGATTCAACAAGTTCACGACTGTTGATTTACCTGCCCCCGTCGGCCCGACGAGCGCGATCGTCTGCCCCGCCTGAGCCTCGAGAGAGAGACCAGAGATCGTCGCTCGATCTCCATAGGAGAATGAGACATCATCAAAGGCCACCGCACCCTGAACGCGCTCTGGTAGATCAGCCCCCACGCTCATCCCCTGTTCTTCCTCCGCATCAAGAATCTCAAAGACACGATCCGCTGCCGCTCGGGATGATAGTGCCATCTGGTTAATCTGATGCAACTTGCTAATCGGATCGTAAAAGAGACTCAACAGGAAGAAGGCCGCGAAGAACTCCCCTCCAGACATTTTTTCTGCCATCACCGCCTGACCACCTTGCCATAGTACTAGGACAAAACCCAGCATCGCTAAAAACGACATCCCTGGAGAATATCCCGCCCACCATGCCATCAGGCGTAGGTTCGCCTTCCGTAACGTGTTAGAATGCTCATTAAACCGCGTATGCTCGGTCACCTGAGCCGTAAAGGACTTAATCTGACGGATCCCTGCGATGTTATCGTGTAGCAGAGCATTCATATTACTCGACGCCTCCCGAGGCCCCTTGTAACGATCTCGAGCATTACGCGTATACACCCACGCCCCAAACATTAAGAGCGGAATAGGCAAGGTCGCCCATAATCCCACGACCCAATTCTTATTATAGATAACGAACCCCACGATCAAAACCTGCGCAATCGCCATCAGACCCTGCTCCACCCCATCAATCAGCACTCGCTCCATCGCAGTCACATCCTCCGTCACCCGAGTCATCACGTCCCCCGTACGGCGTGTATCAAACCACTTCACAGGCAGGTTCTGGATCTTCTTATACAGGTCAGAACGAATATCATAGATCACCTTCTGCTCGAAGTGGTTATTGATCACGATCCGAGCAGCATTCAACCCATCCTTCAGGAAGAACCCCAACAACGTGAGCAACACCAGTGGAAAGAAGATGTCATACTGCTTACCAGGAATCACCTCATCAATGATGCGCTGGAGTACTGCCGGGAAGACCAGCACACAAGACACTGAGGCCACCGCACAGATCAACTGAGCCGCAAACATCAACCGGTAGCGCTTCAAATACGAAATAACTCTCCAAACTGAACTCATGCCGCCAATAACCACCAATCTCACCAAATTGGCGAATGTTTTTTCCGCCTTATTGCAGAAAGGTATCTAGCATCTCTAGACCCAAGCCTGAAAACCTCAGACAAGAGCAGAGCTCTTAGTTGTCTTCCCCCTCACGATTAGCACCGATGCGGTTCTGAATCGCCGCAAATCTCTTTTCATTACTGTTCCATAAGGAGACCATGCCCATAGCTCCACCGATAAGAACTCCTGGACAATAAGCCTTCGCAAAGTCCTTATAGCCCAATAGAAAAGCGCACAGTGTTACGCCTGCCGAGAGTAAGGCAATCCAAAGACACTGCTTACCGATGAATTTTCTAAAACCAGGCTTTCTACGCTCACGCCATTTGACGAAAAATTCGGCATCGTCTCTACACAACTCGGTGCCCGATTCTAACGCCTTTCGTCCCCTAGCTAACTGAACTTGTCTATGTTGTAGCTTTTCTACAGGCGAGAGAGGTACTTCAGGAAATGTCCACGGAAATGTTTTCATCAGAAAAATATACTACCGCACAGCAAATTTTGTGTAAATAGGGTAACGCATCTGATTGCGTTGAATAGTAAAAAGAAGTCCATTAACCTCACGGAGGCGCCATTCAACGCTCAAATTCCATTCACCCAGCCCTGATAAGGGCGGCAGATTCCAGCCCAGTCCGCAGTGCCTGTAGGTGTTGCACAACGTGCAACCCTTGGGCACGGAGGGCTGGGTTAGGAGCGAGGGGGATAAGCGCCGAACGTAGCGTATCGATGTTTCCTAACGCTAGCAGAGGCGCAACCTAAGGGAGGCGCGCCCACTGGCGATCCTGATCCCGCTCCGCCTCTATCAACGTGAGAAAAGGCGGGGCGTTACGTTCGGCGGGATATTGGCTCCGCCTAAACATAGGCCTCCAAGATGCACCTTGTTTTGAGTCCATTACACATAGCTATCAAAAAAGACCCGCATTGCTGCGGGCCTTGATTTAAGGGTTATCAGAGTAACTCAGACTACTCTACGATCGTCGCTTGGTCGTCACGGCTCGCTGTTGCCATGACGTCTTCACGGATACTTTCTTCGCCCTTGCGCTTAGCCCAGAGGTAAACGATTGGAGCGGCGATGAATACCGATGAGTATGTACCTACGATCACACCGATGAGAATCGCGAAGGAGAAGTCCTTAAGCGCTTGGCCACCGAAGATGAAGAGTACGAGTACTACGAAGAAGGTAGTCACCGAAGTCAGAACTGTACGAGAGAGAGTCGAGTTAATCGCCTCATTCATAAGGTCTTGGATATTCCCTTTCTTGAACTGGAGGGTCTCACGAATACGGTCAAAGACAACGATGGTATCGTTGATCGAGTAACCTGCGATGGTGAGAACTGCTCCTACGTGAATCAGGGAGAACTCTGAGGTACCTGTTAACCAGCTGTAGAGGCCGATCGATCCAAGCACGATCACAAGGTCGTGGAAGAGAGCGGCAAAAGCACCGATCGCGAAGGAGAACTCGAAACGTACCGTGATGTACACCATGATACAGAGAAGACCCAGACCGAGCGCTGCAAGGGAGTTAAGGAGGAACTCCTTACCGAGAGATGCTGAAACGGTGTCGTCTGATGCTTCTACGTTTGCGAGCTGCGCGACCTCTGCACGGAGCGTGCTCTTGATGAGAGGTACGTCATCTGTAGCACACTTCACTGAGATGAGTTTACCTGCAGCTTGTGTACTCTCTTCTTGAACGATAGGAAGCTTACTGAGCTCTACCTTGGTAAGTGCTGACGTCACTTGGCTCTCTGATACATCTGCGTCACCGATTTGGAACTTGATGATCGATCCACCGACGAAGTCGATACCGAGTGACTTATCTCCACGCATTCCGAGAATACCAAGAGAGACAGCAAGAATCGCGATCGAAAGTGGGAACGAACGCTTACGCAGTCTCATGAATGGGAATTCCTGCTGCTTGAAGAGGTTGGCAAAGGCAAGGTTCTTGATGATCTTGAGGTCTGTTCCCCAGTAGAAGAGAACGCGCGTCACGATCAGAGCCGTCAAGAGTGAAGCGAGAATACCGATTGTAAGGGTCACCGCAAAGCCTTTGACTGTGCTAGACGCCTGAACCATGAGGATGATCGCCACGATCAGAGTGGTGATGTTCGCATCGAAGATCGCTGAGAAGGCCTTTTCGTATGCTGTCTTAATCG
>WTJZ01000228.1 GCA_011524615.1 Akkermansiaceae bacterium
TTACTATCCCATTCATCAATCCAGGAGTCTGCTGACAAGGTCGTACTAGACTGGATGATATAGCGTACATCTGACTTCATTCGGCGGAATCGGAAGCGCTTCATACCAGACTCTGTACGGATGAGTTCGGGGAGGTTGGTAGCTTTGTCGCGAGGGTTGGCATGATTACGGCCGAGGGCGTATTCCATGATGTCTGACATACCGTCTTGGTCAGAGTCTGCACTGCCATTAGGTACCTCACTATGGAGAGAGAATTGATAGAAGGAAGCGCTGCGCCCTGCGTTGCCGGTCTTGAGGTAGAGCCCTACTCGCGCATTGTCGGTAGCGAAGGCGTAGGAGGTGAGGAGTTGCATGCCTTGCCCATCGAGGAGGTCGTAGAAGAACTGGTATTGATCGACTCCTGATTCTTGTTCGATACAGGTGACGCGGAGTTTGACGCGAGCGGTGGACTGGGCGCTGACATTGATGTTAGGAGAATTCGTACCGAGGCCTTGTAGGCTGATGAGTCCAGCTCCACCATCCCAGTAGTGTAGGCCGAGGCCAAAGAGTGGGTGCGCTCCGTCTTGGTCTTGGTAGACGGTTAGCCCCATGACCTGTTCGTTTAGGCTAGGATCGAGTTCTACCTCTGTGTCTGCGGTCCATTGGGTGAGATCGGAGGTGAGCGCGTACGCCATCGGGGCGCGGCTCCGACTCGTCCACATGTCGGTATTACCAAAGGTCTGGAAGAGGAGTCGGGCATTCTCCGCGTCGTGGGTGATGCTCGCTCGAGCCGAGTCTGGGATGTCGTACTGGAGGATGCCGAGTTCCTCCGCTGAGAAGTCTGAGGAGAGGTAGGCGACACCGAGTTCATCGATGACGGAGAGGTCGAGGAGGGCTCGGTCTGTATGGGTGCCGTCTGAGACTGCTATGATGAGTGGGTAGGCACTGGCTTCTTCATAGTCGAGTGCTGAAGCGATGGTTAGGGTACCGTCCAGAGCGAGTGCGAAGTGTGAGTCCTCATTACCGCTGATGATCGTGTAGGTCAGAGTGTCAGCGGGAGAGTCGTCGGTAGCGACGATCGTATAGATCAGGTCTCCGACGAGAGCGTTCTCAGAGACGGTGAGGGCGTGATCTGCGAGGACAGGCAGGTAGGACGAGACAGCAACGGTAATGGTGGCGGTAGTGCTGAGTGCGGTTGCGTCGGTGACTTGCACCTGGAGAGCGAACTCCTGTCCCTCATAGCTCTCGAGGTCTTGTTTGGCCGTGATCGTCCCTGATGCCGCATCAAGCCCGAACAGAGTACTCTCCTCTAATAGAGAGAAGCTATAAGTGTCTGTATCATAGACCGCGATCGTGCCGATGGTAGTGCCTGCTGGAGTAGTGGGGACGGAGGTGAAGAGTTGGTCACCGAGGATGGGGGCATTAGAGGCTTGGTTACTCTGATAGTGTGAGATGATTTCAGCTTCTGAGAGGGCTTCATTATATGCGGCAAAGGCGTGGATCCCTGGTTCGGCGTCATCTCTGATATTAGTGGCTCCCAGGGTGAGACCGGCGGCATACAGGGAGGGGAGCACCGACATGCTGTCGATGTAGACGCCATCGATGTACAGGCGAGACTCGTTTTGATCAGCATCGAGAACGTAGACGACGTGTGAGAGCGCTCCATAGGGAGAGGTTGATTGGGAGAATCTCCAGTCATTGATACCGTATTGGGTGATACCGAGCTGGCCTCGGTTGTTCCACTGCTCGAGACGGAGTGACCACCCATTGCCGTTCAGAAGATGGGTGGCGGATTGGCCTAGATCTTCAGCATCGACGAAGAACTCGAGAGTCGCACTCCCTGAGAGGGCGCTGAGATCGACGGTGGTGGTCGCGTTCCCTGCTACGGGAGTGCTGTACGTGAGGGTCGGAGGGGTGCCCTCTTGAGTGGCTTGATTCCACGACTCGTAGGAGGTGGCAATATTGGGGTGGCGTCGGATGAGGAATTCTTGGAGATTTGAGATCCCATCTCCGTCGCTATCATCGGTGCCTGATTGTGCGAGGGTGTCGAGATAGGTGATCTCCCACCAGTCAGGGAGGCCGTCAGCATCTCCGTCAGAGAGTGGCTGAAAGGCGGTGGCAGGGATGACACTCGGGGTGTCTCCAGCAGGTGTTGTCCACCCTAGGGAGAGGTGGTCTCCTCCGCCGCCCTCGGCATAGATGATCTCGAAGTAGTAGCGAGCTCCCTTCTCTAATGAAATCGAGCCTGAGTTCGTGGCGGCAAAGTTTTGGTAACTCGTCCAGCCGGCGAAGTCGATGTAGGTCGTGAGATGATCGGGTGTCTCGTCTGAGCTGAGGCTAAACCGGGAGCTATCATCGGAGGCGAGATGGAACTGGTACTCTCCAGTGTAGGGGGCGACTAAGTACCCACGCACACGACGTCCATAGGAGTCGGCAATGTTCTGAGGGAAGGTGAAGCTCTCAAGGGTGGTCACCGTGAAGCTATCGGGTGTGTCTGGATAATGTGCAGCTGCCTCGACATTTGTGACATATCCACCGCTGATATTGTAGTAGAGTTCTTCTGTGACGGCTCCCTTGAGAGAGGTCTCTATTGTGATGGTAGCGGTGGTTGATTTGGCAGGAGAGCCATCGTCGGTGACTTGGATCTGGAGGGCGTAGGTCTGGTCTGGACTGAGTGGGGAGAGTGGAGTGAGAGCGCCAGAGTCAGGATCGAGCTCCCAGTGTCCGCGTTCATTACCAGAGAGGATGCTCCAGGTGTATTGTTCACTCGCTTCATTCAGCGGCCCCATCGCTGGGGTGAGTAGCGGGTAGCCTGTGAGGGCGCTCGCGTCGAGATAGTGTGTCTGGTCTGAGAGGTCTGGAGCACGGTTTTCATCCGTGAGGACGAAGCGCAGGGAGAAGGCCACAGGGGCATTCATGCCATCTGTGACTTGGAGCGGGAGGAGGGCGAGACCGCTCGCTCCATCCATGACTGGGAGGTCGCCAGTCAGGGTAAAGACTCCCGTACTATCCGCAGCGATATAGCTCATGCTGTAGCCATCTGTCACGGTATAGGTGAGGGCATCTCCGTCGGGGTCTTGGATGAGAGAGTTCAGTTCGATGAGGGTAGTGCCGATGGGGCTCAGTTCGGTCACGGGAATGTCGACGATCTCTGGCACGACGGGCGGGAGGTTCTCGCTAGTGATGGTAAAGGTGAGATCGGTACTATGGCCATCAGCGTCCGTGGCTCTGATCGTGACTTGGCTCGACCCAGCCTGGGTGAGCTGGAGCTGGAAGGTCTCTGGATCGGAGATCTGTCCGATCGGTGAGGTCGCGAAGAGGTCGCTCTGAGAGACGGAGACGACCTCATAGGTCAGGTCTGAGTCGGCTGTCTCTAGATCGTCAAAGGCATCGTAGAGGTTCACCGAGACGGGAGTGCCACTCGTATTGGTTTCTATGTCTGCTAGGCCTGTACCGAGTGGGGCGGAGGTGGATTGATAGTCGATGGTGAACTCCTGTGCGGTAGTATTCGTCCCGTCGTGTACGGCCAACTGGAGGGTGTAGAGGCCTGGAGTAGGGAAGTCGATCAGCGTATGAACCTCTGACGGGGAGGCGATGATGGCAGAGGCTGGGCCGGAGAGTTGGCTCCACGTAGTCGTATGGACCGAGGGGCTCACCCCATAGGCGTCGAACTCGTCGAGGTCGAAGTACTCGGCCTCACCCGCCGCAGAGGCGAGTCGGATGCGTTGTGCCATGGTACCGTCAGGAACGGTGAGGAATTCATTCTGTAGATTATTCAGTGTCGTGCTCCACGAGATATTGTCCTCACTATCGTAGACGGTGAGGGTGCGTCCTGCACGACCAGAGAGGAAGGCGGTCATGAGGTAGCGGAGCTCGCGCTCTTGTGGGAGGGTGAGTTCCCACCAGTTATCGGTGACGGTATTGTCCGTGATCGCTCGGATGCCTGAGGACTGATGGTGGACGCCATCCAGAGGCGCCCAGGCATCGAAGTCTGAGATCCCGTGTAGGACAGTACTCATCTCTGGAGTGGCTCCGACCGTGAGGTCGCTGAGGTCGTCTAGCTGCCCGATGACACGCACCTTAGTTATGGGAAAGCTCGGGGCGGAGCTGGCCTTGTTCACTCGGATGTAGCGGACGAGGAGGTTACCAGTAGGATCGACGGGGATCTTGACCCTGCTGGTGTAGTTGTCCCTGTTTTGGAGCGCTACAGTTTGGACTACTACGCCCGCGTTATCAAGGAGCTCTAGAGTGTGATCATAGAGCAGCTGTTCGAAGCTGAGGATAAGGTCGATCCAGGCGATCTCGCGACCAGCTCCGAGGTCTAGTTCCCAGCTCAGTTCAGCCCCCGCTCCTACGTTCGGCGTCGCATTAGAGTGCTGGGCTGGGCGGATGAGCCGGTTCGCGTCGATACTCCCTGTGCCAGTCGTCCAAGAGGCCTCCCCAAAGGGGGCGATATCGATCAGGTTGGAGAAGTGGTCGTCCTGTACGGTGATGCCAAAGTCACTGGTGTCGATCTGAGCATCACGCCACCCTATTCGAGTCTTACTTTCCGCCGTGATCCAGGGCGCGAGCTCGCTCCCTCCCGTATACTGGCTGTCCGGCTCCTCCACCATGATCCAGCGAGAGAGGCTCTTGGAGATGCCATTATCGGTAGCAGTGAGACGGACTCGGTAGCGCCCTGTAGTGCTAAAGCGGATAGCTGTGCTGGGGGCGGTGGCGTCTGTAAGTGTCGCCGTACCTCCCTCAGGAGTGCGGACGACCTCCCAGAGGAGCGAGCTCATCCCACTAAACTCGTCCCCTATTGCTGGGATCTGCTCTGCGGATAGGATGAGTTGCATGTCTCGCTTGAGTACCGTGTAGTCTCTCGCAGGGCTTGTGATTTCTGCGATGCCTACTAGTACACGAGCCGTTCCTGAGAAGACGGTGCCATCTACATCTGAGGCAGTGTAGTTGATAATGGCATAGCCACTGGCTCCTTCAGCGGGTGTTAGGGTGAGGAAGTTCGTAGGACCTGCTCCCCATGTCCCGTCAGGAAAGATACGATGCCCTGTCTCGATCTCGAGCGTTCCCATCTCTGGAGTTTCGAGTGTCGCCGTGAGGAGCTCATAGGTGCGGTTAAAGTCGTAATTCTTATCTGCCACGGGATCGAGGCTCGCCAGACCAGTGGTGCTGATATTGTAGTCCAGTAGTTGGGTCCCCGCGACTTGGTCATTCAGTAGGGGATTAAAGCGGATCGGACGGATGCCATCCGCGCTGTAAAGGTCGTCCTCTGCAGTCCGAGTCGTTCCTGAGTAGAGAATGGTAAGCGTCCTCGCAGTGCCTCCGACGGAGAGATTGAGCGTCTCTGAGCCCGTCGCATCTGGATGGGTACGTAGGAGTAGGACGTTACTCCAATGCGTACTATCCGCCATCGTAGGATAGTCGATCGAGTTAATCGTCCCGGAGAACTGGAGCCAACGGTCCTCGCCCGGAGTCAGAGTGACCGTATCGAGATCGAGCGCGCTCTCGACGGTAACGGTGACCGGAGCTCGGGAGAGCCACCCTCGTCCATTGTTGCCGACATTGCCACGGAGGGTGTAGTTAAAGTAGGCCGCCCCTTGGAACCCGTCCGCAGGGGTGAAGCGGAGTTCTGTGCTATTGGGGAGGATTTCGACCGTGCCCGCTCCATTCGGGATGACACGTCCGACTTCTTCGATCATGAGGTCGTCATTATAGAACCGTGAGTAGGGAGTGCGGCGGTCATCATTAGCGAGCGGGTCGATCACGACGGCGG
>WTJZ01000042.1 GCA_011524615.1 Akkermansiaceae bacterium
GCGACTAATCCTGGTACAAGAGAAGGTTTTTATGGCGAAGTTGACGACATTCTCGCTGCTGTGAAATATCTAAAGAGTAGACATGAAGTGGATCCGAATAAAGTGTACATCGGTGGCCACAGCACAGGGGGGACACTCGCTCTATTAGCCGCTGAGTCCACTGGTGACGTCGCTGGTGCCATATCACTCGGCCCCATCGATACTGATTATGGCGACGATTACGCTGTCTATAAATATAACACTGAAGAACGTGAACTCAGATCACCAATTAAGCACATCAACTCGATTGAGGTTCCTACATATATTCTGGAAGGTAATGATGACTGCAACACGGATGCCCTCCATGCTCTTCGTGATGCGAATAAGAACAGTAAGGTCAACGTGATCGAGGTGGACGAAGCCTCACACTTCAACTTAATCCACCCAGTAAACAGCATCTTCGCAGACGCTATCCTCAGTAATACATTTGGTGAAATCGCTCCAGAGAAGCTCGCTAAAGCATATCAAGCGAGCGAGGCTAAGAGTACTGAAAGCAATATTCTCTATGAGCTATACGAGTATCGTCGTGCTGGAGGTGAGTTAAAAGGGAACTCATCGATCACGCTCTCGTTTTACGCCCGGAACGAGGAAGACTTTGATGCGATCAAAGACACTAAGCATCCGACATTAGGTGCACCAAAAATCATCAAAGTACAAGATTCTGACGGAGGTGACTTTTACGAGCTGTTCTACAAGAAGAATATCAAACTGATACAACTCGAGCAAATTTTCGAAGCCGTCAATACGGCCAAAGATCTCTCGCATAAGCACTCCCTGTATTACGCAGGTTTCGAGCTAGAATAAGATTCGGCACTCTCTACTAGCTTACTCGGTATTCTTGGCATGCGTATAAGCTAGTAGGGTCACTAGACCTCTATATAAGAGCTCTGTAACGGAATTACTCCTCACCTGTGGGTAGGAAGCTGAGGCAGACGCCGTTGACGCAGTATCGCTTGTCGGTGGGGGTGTCGTGCCCTTCGCCCTCAAAGACATGGCCGAGGTGGCTGCCGCATTTGGCGCATTTGATTTCTACTCTCTTGTATCCGATGTGGTAGTCAACGTCGAGATCGAGGCTCTCTGGTGTGGCGGCATCGTAGAAGGAGGGCCATCCACTGCCTGAATCAAACTTCTCCTTAGAGGTGAAGAGCTTAGACCCGCAGGCGGCGCAGAAGTAGACGCCTTCTCCCTGTGCCTTGAATTGCTTATAGATGGTGCCGTTTGGTGGCTCTGTGCCGGCCTCACGGAGGACATGGTACTCGATCTCGGATAATTCCTTGGCCCATTCTGCTGGAGACTTGATCACGTCATCTGTTGGCTCCTCGGGCGCTTGGTCTAAGACTTCAATCATAGCGCCATTATAGTCCTGTCTTGTGATTTGTGCAACTGCCCATAGAGAGAGAAGACCAAAAAAAAGAACCCCGTACTTCAATACTGAATTAAACTGCATATATAGTCGGAGAAGATACGTCTGATTTTCTTCCTTGGAAAGATCACTTTTTGTCATTCTGGCGAGAGACGAGTGCACGGAGCATCACATCATTACCAAGCTGGGTAAACATGGGAGACTGAAGCGACAATCGATCTGAGAGGGAGCTGCAGCCTTGCCCTGCCACCCCAGAGGCGTCTCCTCCAGTAAGCATAGGAGCATAAAACATAACGACTTCATCAATGAGATCGAGGTCCGCGAGCGCACCGATCAGTCCTCCGCCAGCCTCTACTAGTACGGAGTTCACCCCATGATCCTGAGCCAGAGAGCGCAACGCGTCACGCATCCCCTCCTCTGTAGCAGTCTCATAGATGAGTGTCTCAGGATCCTGTAAGAGATGAGTCTCTGGGGGGAGTGGTTGCTGTCCGGTCGTGAAGATAACTCGACGGGGCTGTCGTAAAGCAGGGTCACGGCCCTCTAGTCGGACATTGAGCTGTGGGTTATCAGCCCTAACGGTATTCCCCCCCGTGATGACGGCGTCGACTTCTGCGCGGAGTAGATGAACATAGTGTCTTGAATCTGTCCCAGTGAGCCACTGCCCCTCTCCTGGAGGTCGAGTGATCTTCCCATCGAGACTCATCGCGGACTTCACGATCACCCAAGGCATGCCTTCACATTGCACCTTAGCAAAGGCACGGAGTAGATGATCGCACTCCTCCTCATTCACACGAGAGGACACCTCTATTCCAGCAGCGGTGAGGATCTGATCGGCACGCCCCACATGGGCGGGGTTTGGGTCCACGGAGCCATAGACGACTCTTCGAAATCCCTTTCGGACAATCGCATCAGAGCACGCCCCTGTTCTCCCGTGGGTACTACAGGGCTCTAGGGTCACGTAGATGGTAGCCTGATCCCAACGGTCAAACCCTAATGACTCTGCGTTAGCAATGGCGACGCGCTCCGCGTGAGGGGTACCAGCCTTGGCGTGGAATCCCTCTGCGATGATCTGTCCGTCACAGACGATGACTGCTCCGACGGCGGGATTAGGACTGGTCTGCCCGAGGGCTTGGCGTGCGAGCGTACACGCTCGCTGAATATATTGCTGATCGGTCATGATTACTGCTCTAGGAAGCTGCCGTCTCTGATCGAGTCTAGTACTCCGTCGTCAAGCGCTGCGAGCCATGGCTCGTATTCCGCAGGGAATGGTGCTTCATTCTGTAACCATTCTCCTGATCGTGGATGTGTCACGCCTAGACGCCAGGCATGCAGCATCAGACGACCTGGCTTATTCGTCTGACGAGAGACATTCGCATAGATCGGGTCGCCAAGCAGAGCCGCGCCCGAGTGTTTCATGTGGACTCTGATTTGGTGGGTACGCCCTGTATGCAGAACACAGAGGACGAGGCTTGTGCCGTCATCCGCCGTATGGAGCGTGTAATAATCTGTAATGGCAGGCTTGCCTGCCCCCGGCTCGAGTACCGCCATCTTTTGACGATGCACAGGGTGTCTCCCGATGTTGGTAAAGACACTGTCACGCTCCTTGAGCAAGGGGCGCTCGGTGACACAGAGGTAATACTTCTTCGTCTCGCGATCGGCGAACTGTCGGACGAGCTCAAGGTGTGCCTCATTCTGCTTTGCTACGATGAGACATCCAGAAGTATCCTTATCGAGTCGGTGCACAACCCCCGGTCTCTCCTCCCCTCCAGCGGCTGCGAGCTCTCCCTGACAGTGATGTAAGAGGGCATTCACGACAGTACCGTCAGGAGAACCAGTCGCAGGGTGTACGACCATCCCTGGTGCCTTATTCAAGACAATGACATCTTGATCCTCATAGAGGACTTCTATGGGGAGGTCCTCTGGGAGAATCTCTCGTGAAGCGGGCGCAGGAATACTGACCTCAACTTGGTCATGCTGCTCCAGCGCGTACTTGGGCTTTACCCGAGAGCCGTTCACCGTAATGTCTCCAGACTTAATCAGAGACTGAATCTTAGACCGCGAATGGTCCGATAACTCCTGAGCTAAAAAAGCATCGAGGCGCATGGTGGCCTCTGATGCGTACGTGATGACTAGATCTTGTTCCATCTCATGCTGATCTGACAGACCAGTCAGATCACGGTTAAGCGATTTCTGTTCCCTCTGAGTTAGCTAACTCACGGAAGGCGGTAATAAACTTCTTAGAGATCTCACCTGGAGTGCCGTCTCCGATCTCACGCTCGTCGAGCTTGACCATTGGGATGACTTCTGCAGCGGTACCTGTGAGGAAGACCTCATCAGCAGTATAGAGATCGTAGCGCGTCATGGTCTTCTCCTGAAGAGTATATCCAAGCGTCTCAGCGAGCTGGAAGATCACCTGACGGGTGATTCCGTCGAGAGAACCGTCTGAGACTGGCGGAGTCGTGATGACACCACGCTTGATCACAAAGATGTTATCACCAGTACACTCCGCAACATAGCCTTGCTCATTGAGCATGAGGCCTTCTTGCGCACCCGCTTTGATCGCCTCTACCTTCGCCATGACGTTATTGAGATAGTTCAGCGACTTCACCTGTGGGCTGAGAGCCGCTGGTGCGGGACGACGTGTAGAACAGGTCACGACCTCGAGGCCGTTTGTGTAACACTCTTCTGGGTAAAGGGTAATGCCTGAGGCAATGATGAACATTGACGGCGTAGGACACTGATGTGGGTTCAGCCCGAGTGGACCTGTACCACGGGTGATCACGAGACGCACATATCCATCGGTGAGGCCGTTCGCCTTACAAGTATCAACCGTCGCCTGACAGACCTCCTCTAGCGTCCATGGCATCTTGAGTAAGATCGCCTTAGCAGAATCAAAGAGACGCTCGATGTGCTCCTCTAAGCGGAAGACACGACCATTATAAAAACGAATTCCTTCGAAAATTCCGTCACCGTAGAGTACACCGTGATCGAATACCGAGAGCTTCGCTTCGCTTTCGTCTACTATCTGTCCGTCGAGCCAAATTTTATGCGCCATGATCTTATTCTATGAGAACAGACCTTTTACACGCTTTCCGCGCGGTGAACAGCAGATTTTCGAGAAAATGTTCTTCTCTCTCTACCTCTCTGAGATCAATCCAAAGAAGAACATGGCTCTAGGAGGAGTAGCACCCCAACCAGATCATAATGAATCAGGTATACTAGACTCACTAGAGACAGTAAGAAATAAAAAACGTGGACGTAACGATGGGAGCAATTCGGCACCTTAGTTCTCAATCGTCAAGTGAAACTACATCTCTGACCCAGCTCTTGTTCTGTAATAAAAAAGGCTCTAGTAGAAATCTACTAGAGCCATAATTATTCACAATGAATGTGAATGAAACTAATTAGTCTGTGTAAGCTGGTGAACCGTGCTCAGCAACGTCAAGACCTTCAGCTTCTTCCTCAGCGCTAACGCGGATTCCGAATGTGAACTTACCGATGAGAGTAAGGATGAAGGAGAATACGAATGCGAATGCACCTACAGCAGCAACACCGATGATTTGTGAAACGAGTGAAACGTCATCGCGACCACCGTTGAAGAATGGAAGCGCAAGAGCGATTGTACCCCAGATACCACATACACCGTGAACTGAAACAGCACCAACTGGATCGTCGATCTTGATCTTGTCGAAGAAGAGTACTGAAACTACTACGAGGATACCACCGATGAGACCAACGATGATTGAGCAAGGAACTGTGATCACGTCTGGACCAGCTGTGATAGAAACGAGACCTGCAAGAAGACCGTTAAGACCCATTGAGAGGTCAGGCTTACGAAGAAGGATCCATGAGATAACGATAGCACCGATACCACCACCTACTGCACCGAGTGTAGTAGTTGTGAATACGAGTGATACTGCCGCAGGGTCAGCTGAAAGCACTGAACCACCGTTGAATCCGAACCAACCGAAGAAAAGAAGGAATGCACCGATAGCTGCAAGTGGAAGTGAGTGTGGAAGAATTGGCTTAAGACCAGCTTCTGTGTACTTACCTTTACGAGCACCAAGAAGGATGATTGCTGCGAGTGCTGCGAAACCACCGAATGCGTGTACTACTGTAGAACCAGCGAAGTCGTAGAATGCGCCTGATGAGAGTGAACCAAGCCATCCGCCACCCCAGTGCCATGAACCAGCAACAGGATATCCGATACCTACAAGGATTGTAGCGTAGATCATGAATGGAAGAAGCTTCACACGCTCTGCAACTGCACCAGATACGATTGTTGCAGCAGTAGCAGCGAACATCGCTTGGAAGATGAAGTCAGCCCAGTATGTGTAGTCAGCGTATTCCTTAGTCTCACTAGCAGCAACTACAGCAGCGTCAGCTGTGTCGTAACCTGCAGGTGAACCGATTGAGAAGAAACCGTTGAAGTCACCAGGGTAGTGAGTGTTGAATCCTGTGAAGTAGTACGTAAGCACACCCATACAGATGATGAATACGTTTTTGAAGAGTACGTTTACAACATTCTTCTTCTGACAGAGGCCTGACTCAAGAGCTGAGAAACCAAGGTGCATGATGAAGACGAGAGCCGCTGAGATAAGAATCCAGAGGTTATCAATGATGAACTTAACGTCCGCAAGAGCATCTGTCGTCGCTGTTTCCGCCGAAGCGAAACCAGCAAATCCGAGGAGTGCTGCAATTGTAAGTGTAGTTTTTGTCATAGCAGTTTGTTTGTTTGCTTACATTCCGTTAGTGGAATGTATCGAATCCGTAGCATGGGGCATGCCAATAATGAAAGAATTTTATTTAACTTTTCTTTTCCATTTATTTCCTTGACTCAAAGTCAATTCACCACTCGTCCCCCTACGTACAGAGCACACCTCGATCGAGGCAGAGGTAATGATGACGACCTGGGACTGACACCCCTCCATCATCGCTCCAGTGTTCATGAGGGTGAGCCCTTGGTCTTGATAAACAATGGGGAAATGGAAATGACCAAAGACCATCACAGATGCATGTGGGAAGTATTGACGAGTGAATTTAAAAGCCTGTTTCAGCGCGCTTTTCTTCACCGTCAGAATACGCCAGAGGCGCACTGGAGGCCAAAGAAGACTCAGATAGTAACGCCATCTAGACTGCCCTGCCAGTGGACGTCTCGCCGCAGACATGAGTTCTACGACCTGATGTGCGAGGGAAAAACGCCCTCTTAATGAACAACCCTCATCGAGAGACTGCCTGACGAGTGCATCGATCTCATCCTTTTGGCTCAGGTAATACTGACTCCAGGGAGAGACCTCAGGATGGATCACGTCGCCATGGAGAACCGCGATCTCACCTATCTCGAGCCAACCAGGAGTCTGATCCATATCGGGATCATGATTCCCTGGTAGGAAGTAATACTCCACCTCCAACTCCTCACAGAGTCCTACGAGATCATCGAACAGGGCCGTAGAGTGCTCGATCAGATCCTCCGCCAGAGCCTGCCAAGTGTCCCCATTAAAGATCACTGTACCAGCCCCTGCTAAAATCGGACGCAGCATCTCCACGTCAGTCACCCAAGCGGCAGGATGCCCAAGGTGTAAATCAGACAAAATGTAAATCGGCTTTCGCATCACATCAGTTCCTACTATAGCGGACTCGACAGGTCAGAATAACCACTGCTCTCAGTCACTGACAAGACCATGATTTGACCTAATCCTAGTAGAAAGCAAAAAAAAACTAGATATTTTCCTAATTACCCTTTTAATACTCGCCCTTCACTTGATCAAACGTGCTTATGAGAAGCCTACTTAGTATTAAAGAACTTACCCCACGAATCCTCTCCGACCTCATCTACAGTGCTGCGGACTTTAAGCTGATTCGTGACAGCCACGACAAGCCACTCGCCGGACAGACCTGGGGAATGATCTTTAATAAGTCATCGACGAGAACTCGTCTCTCCTTTGAGGTGGGTATCCATGAGCTCGGTGGTAATGCCCTCTTCCTCTCTGCGAATGATCTCCAACTCGGACGTGGAGAGCCGATTAAGGATACAGCCCGTGTCATGGGACGTATGATCCACGGCCTCATCATCCGCACATATGACCAGCAAGATCTCGTAGACTTTGCCCAATGGGGAAAGATCCCAGTCGTCAATGCTCTCACGGATGACGAGCACCCATGCCAGATTCTCGCAGACCTTCTTACGGTTCAGGAGATCTTGGGAACTTGGGAAGACAAGAAGATCGCCTTCGTCGGTGATGGATATTCTAACATGAGCATCTCATGGATGTGGGCGGCTAAACACCTAGGGTTCGAGTTCGTCATCGCGGCTCCAGAGTCATGTCAACCACCTGCAGAATTCCTCGCAGAACTCGACGCGCCAAATGTGACGATCACTGATGATCCGCAACAAGCAGTAGAAGGTGCACACGTGATCAATACAGATGTATGGCTCAGCATGGGACAAGAGGGACAAGACGAGAAGGAAGCTCTCTTCTCTGGGTTCCAAGTCAACAGTGACCTCCTCACCTCCGCTGCCAATGACCACATCGTACTCCACTGCCTACCGGCCTACAGAGAGAAGGAAATCTCTGAAGAAGTACTAGAACTCCACGCCTCAACCATCTTCCAACAAGCAGAGAATCGACTCCATGCCCAAAAGGCAGTGCTCGCTTGGCTAGCACTCAAGGGCTAACCTCCCATGCGCCCTCTCTCATTCATCTTCATCTGCATCGCTCTAGTCCGCATCAGTGGGCTAGATCTTGCGCTCGCACAGATGAATGCATGGGCGCACATGATATACGACCGATCTGAATCAGGTCTCTCGGTCGCGATCTCATCTACCTTCTCAGGAGAAGCCCCCTGTGAGAAGTGTCTCGAGCTCCAGAAGGAGAAGGAAAAACGAAACGCTCCAGACATCATCAATATCTCCTCTCTGGATAAGCTCAAACTCACGCCCCCTCATGCAACTCACCCGGCCTTACTGTTAGAGGATGCGGTACTGAGCCACAACTTTCCACCAGCAGCGGTACTGGCAACTATGTTCGAGGATCACCTAGACCCTCCACCTCCCCGCTATTCATAAAGTAAACTGGCCTTCATACGCCTAAATAGTCCCTCTCTTCCAAGAGGATGACACCATTGTGTCCTCACATGTTCTGCATGTGCTCTTAATGAAATCACACATCCAGTTACTCCTCACGAGTAACCTGAGATTCCCTTCCTATGTGACTCATTGAGTGCCCCCCAGCCTCGGCTATTCCCAGAGGCTCATCCCAAAAATCATTATATACCACTTATACTTTATGAAATATACATTTACCATTCTTGCCGCTTCTCTCCTTAACACCTTTGCACACTCATGGACCGCAGCCCGCCCAGACGGGCATGCACCGATCGGCGTCATGGCTGACCACATGCACAAGTCAGGTGAATACATGTTCTCCTACCGCTACATGTTCATGAACATGCAGGATAACTACGACGGTACAGAGCAAGTCTCAGCAGCAGACATCTTCGCCCAAGGATACAGCGTCGCACAAATCGACATGCAAATGCAGATGCACATGTTCGGAGCGATGTACGCACCTACCGATAAGATCACTCTCCTCGCGATGGCGAACCTCATCAACATGGAGATGCTCCACCAGCGTAATGCGATGATGACTACGATGACCGGAGAGGAATACTTCTCTACCTCTAGCTCGGGTCTAGGAGATGTCGCACTCGGCGGACTATTCAAGATCAAGGACTTCGGCCAACAAAGCGTACACGCAGGCCTCAGCCTCATCCTCCCGACTGCAGAAACGGACAAATCCGACACAATCGGAATGAACGAACTCGTCCTCCCATACCCGATGCAACTCGGAGCTGGCAGCTGGGGGCTCAAGCCATCGCTCACTTACCTCGGTCAAGACGGATCGTTCTCATGGGGAGCTCAAGCATCAGCTCACATCCAACTCGCGGATAACGAGAGCGAATACCAACTCGGAGACTCTCTCACCACGACTGCATGGGGTGCGTATAAGCTCAGCTCAGCATTCAGCACCTCTGTCCGACTCGAAACCAAGTCATGGACAAACATCGAAGGCGCGAATGACGAACTCACAATCATGCCTACTATGGTTCCTACTGCGGACACCTCCTTACGTGGAGGAAACAAGGTCGACGCCTACCTCGGTCTGAACTACTACCTCTCAGGTCCTAACGTACGATTCGCGGGCGAAATCGGACAAACACTCTGGCAGGACCTCGATGGACCACAACTAGGGTCTGACTGGTCTCTCACGCTCGGAATCCAATCTGCGTTCTAAGACACCAAACTCATCTTATCAGGGGCTCCTATGTGAGCCCCTTTTTTATACCTTCGACACCAGCGGACAGCCTTCTATAAGAGAGGCTACACAGCCCTGCTAACCTACTGTGAGCTTCATAAAAAATCCGAGAAGCGCCAATTTTATCTGGTAACGGAGGAATAATTAATGAAAAAGTGCCGTATCTAACACCATGGATAAGTCCTCTATTTCATCAAAGACCCTCTACCGCTTACTCATCTATCAACGATGCCTCCGTAAGCTCATCGAGAATGGAATAGAAACCGTGAGTTCCTCAGCTCTCGCAAAAGCAGCTGGGGTGAAGCCCGCCCAGCTACGAAAGGATCTTGCCAACTTTGGTCAAATCGGAACCCGAGGCTTAGGCTATCCTGTAGATGATCTCGCGGATGCGATTCGAGAGTTCTTAGGCAGCACGAGTCTGCAACCGGTCATCCTTATTGGAGCGGGTAATCTCGGCTCCGCCCTGATGCGTTATGACGGCTTTAATCGAGGAGGATTCGAGGTCATTGGCGCCTTTGACCTCTTCCCGCAGTCCGTCGCGGGCAAGGACATCACCGTACCAGTCTACCCGATGGACACCTTGACCACCTTTATCCAACAGAAGAAGGTCAAGCTGGCGATCCTCTGCGTGCCTGGTGAACACGCTCAAGAGGTAGCTAACACGCTGAGTCTAGCAGGCATCGGCGGCATTCTGAACTTCTCCCCGACCGTACTGCAGGTACCTCCCTCCGTGACAGTCAATAATGTGGACCTCGCACTAGAGTTAGAGAACCTGAGCTACTTTGTGACCCAGGAGAGTTAGTTCCCCTTCAGCTGTTGAGCGACCTCATCCGTCACGACGAAGCGGAGCGTCTGCACACCTTGAACCGCCTCCCCCTCTTGCACGAGGTACTCACACACCTTCACAGGTTGCACCCCATTCACCTGAGACATGAGATATACTCTAACACAGAGAGGCTCTGTTCCCTTCGTTGTGGCTGTATTGGAGATGGCCAGTTGGAGCTCGTTCATGCCCTGATTAGCCCCCCCAATGATGAGTTCCGCTTCCTTGGCATTAGTGAGGTTATGATTACTCATTCCATTCACCAGCGCTCGCACATTACGCTCAGGGCAATACACATAGAGCTTAGCAATATACTGCGCTGGACGCGACAGCTCGATACTATTTAGTCTCGTCGGCACTCCAGGCTCGAACTCCCCATTATCAAGATAACTATAATCCCCAGCCATGAGATCATGACGCAGCTCAGGTAAGGCCGAGAGATTCACATATTCAGCCCCATAGAAGCGCCAGTATTGCCCCTCTCGCACATAACTCACCACAAGTAAGTTCTCAGTAGGCTCTCCTCCGATGCCAAAGTCTACCTTCCCAAAGAAGACCGCCTTCGCCACATTTCCTGTAGCCTTAGCCTTGAGCACCTTTAATTCTCCCAAGGCAGGTGGATTAAAGGGAGAGGCAAAGACCGCAGACGGGTACGACTGACGCTCCGAATAGATCCTATTTTTGACATCTCTACGTTTGGTCGAAGCGGTAATAGTTTCCCATATCCGAATATCTTTCTTGACCATTGCCCTCTGCCACAGTGAATAAGTCTTCTGCAGATCCATCTCCAGCCCATTAGCGAATGTCGCCCCGATCATGACGGCCATCGAAAATAAAACGCGTTGTAACATAGACATTTGTAAAATTGTTGGTTATGGAATTACTAGGATTCATCTTCCTTTGAAAAGATAAAACAGCATAATTTACAAATGTCAGACCCAGCACCATCAATCATTGGCACCACCAGAGATCAGGAAAATCTCAGTAAGGCCGAATATGGAGTCTATGCCAACACAGAACATGGTGACTGTGGGTATTACTGTTTTAAGCCACAGAACCCTATCAAAAATGCAGCTGGTAAGACCCCAGCGGTGATCTTCTTCCACGGAGGGATGTTTGACCAACGTCTCTCGGCACAATTCGCACCTCATTGCCTCCACTTTGCCAACCGTGGAATGATGGCGTTCTCAGTCGAGTACCGAGTGAGCACTAAACACGGTACAAACGCAATGGACTCTCTCCAGGATGCCCGTATGTTTATGGACTTCCTGAACCAGAATCAAGACTTCTTCGGGATCGACATCAAGCAAGTCGTCGTCGGCGGTAGTGCGAGTGGCGGCATGCTGGCACTCCACCTAGCGCTCCGACACAAGCACACGATCCAACACGTCCACCAACTCCCTAGACCGATCGCTTGCATCCTCTACTCCCCTCTCACGAATGCTACGCAGAAAGGCATCGGACTAGAGTGTTTCCCGTCAAAAGGAGACGCCAAGAAGATGAGCCCAGTCGAGCACTGCGCTAAGGGAGACCCCGCATTGATCCTCTTCCACGGCAAGGCGGACACTACGATTCCATTCCAACACTCGGAAAAGCTCTTCAAGAAGTGGAAGAGTAAGAGCAAGAACGCAGAACTCGTAGACTTCCAGACCGCTCGCCACATCGACTTTAACCTCAATGTGAACCCTGAGTTCTACGAGCAGGCACTACGTTCTGCGGATAACTTCCTCACAGATCTAGAGATCCTCCCTCCAGATCCTGACGCCTTTTTGGACTAAGCCCTCGCCCCCGCATGCGTCTCAAGTCACTGGACATTCATGGCTTCAAGTCCTTTGCGGACAAGACGACGCTAGAGTTTCACCACGGCGTCACTGGTGTTGTAGGCCCTAATGGCTGTGGTAAGTCCAATGTCGTCGATGCCATCAGATGGGTTCTCGGAGAGACGTCTGCTAAGGCCCTCCGCGGTGGAGAAATGTCTGACGTCATCTTTAATGGCACTGACCACCGCAAGGCCTCAGGAATGGCCTCCGTGACGTTAACATTGACCGAATGTGAGGAGGCACTAGGCTCCAGCTTTCATGAGGTTGCGATCACACGTCGTGTATACCGCGACGGTAAGAGTGAATACCGAATCAATAACGCACTCTGCCGGCTCAAGGATATCCACAACCTCTTCCTCGACACTGGCATTGGCCGATCCTCCTACTCCGTCATGGAACAGGGCAAGATCGACCAACTCCTGTCCTCCAAGCCTGAAGAACGGCGCTCCGTCTTTGAAGAAGCCGCTGGTATCTCTAAGTTCAAGAAGGAGAAGAAGGAGGCTCTCCGGAAACTAGAGCACACGTCGCACAATCTCCTACGCGTCTCTGATGTCATGCAAGAACAGGAGCATAGACTGCAGAGCCTAGAGCGCCAAGTCGGCAAGGCTCGCAGTTACCAGTTCCTCCGCGACCAAATCCGCACGCTAGAGATCCACCTCGCCCACCAAGAACTCAGCGAGCTCCAGACTCAGAACAGAAGCCTCCAGGAACAACTCACCCAACTCCAGAGTCAAACCGAAGAGCAAGAGCGAATCATCCCAGCCCTAGAGCAGCAATGCCAATCGCTGAGACTAGAGAGTACCACCCACGCGAATCACATCTCTAGTAAGAAGAACTCGATCACAGAAAATGAGTCCGCAATCCTCCGCGCCGAAAGTGAACTGCATCTCAACCGCGAACGCCGTACCGACTACCAAGATCGTAGCCAACGCTACCAGCAAGAAGTCGCCGAGAGTCAGGTTCTCGTATCAGAACTACGACAAGAGCTAACGCGACTCATACACGAACATGAACGCTCCACCTCAGAGGTCTCGACATACCGTCTAGCCCTAGACGCACATCGCGCAACTCTCACCGAAGGCAAGCAACAACTCGCCACGGCAGAGGAGGCCCTCAACCAGACACGCCGCCAATTCATCGAGTACGAACGCACGCTCAGCACTCTCATCGCTAAGCAAGAAGCACTCGCTCAGCAACACATTCAACTCTCGGATAGAGCTCAAGACCTCCACAAAGAGCAAGAGGCTCTTAACGAGAGTCAGGAACATACCCGCCAAACCCGTGAGCAACAACACACCCTCCTCACCACCCTCTCAGGAGAACTCCCCCGACTAACACAGGCTCTGGAGCTCACCAAACAAGAGGCCGAGACCCTCGACTCAGTAATACAAGAGCAAGAACTGGAATTAAAGGAGCATGATTCACAACTCCAAGCCAAACAGCAACGACAACAGTTCCTCCTCGACCTCCTGACCTCCGGTGAGCACCTCAGCTCTGGAGCGCAGGCCGTCCTACATACTCATGAAGCGCTCGAGCCAGTGCGCTCGCACCTACACGGCACGCTCTCTGAGACGCTGAGAACAGACGCTCAGTTCACCATCGCGATCGAATCAGCGCTAGGACAAGCCCTCTCCGCGATCATTGTCCCCGACCTGCAGACTGCCCAATCGATCCTAGAACACACGTCTGACCTCGGACATGTAGCGCTCCTTCCTAGTGACGCACTCGAGCCCACTTCCCCACAGCTCGACCTCCCCCCTCACTGCCATCATGCGAGTAGCGTCATCGAGAGCCCTCACGCAGCAGTCCATGCGCTCCTCTCGCATACTATTATCGTTCCAGACCTTCACTCTGCCGTCCCATTACGCGCGCACCACCCAGACTATACCTACGCGACTCTCACTGGAGAGCTCTGGTCACCTACGGGCCTACTCACGGGAGGTTCACAGAGCGCAGTCTCACCATTACAAATTCAGGCCGAATTAGACGAACTCAATCTCCAACTCCCTATTCTAGAGGAACAAGTCAGTAAGCTGAACGATCAAATCGCAGGCTCACATACGGAACGCACCTCCTATCGCACTCGCGTCGAGCAGCACCAACAGGAACTCCAAGAGCGCACGATCGAGACCAAGACGCTCACAAACGAGTGCCAACTCCTCGATAAAGAACTCGCCCGCCTAGAGCATCAGCTATCCCGCCACACTCAAGAAAAAGGACAACTAAACGACCAGCAAGCAGAAGCAACCTCCAGGCTCCGTGATCTCCAACAGGAGGAGCAATCTACTCTAAGCCTGCGAGATACGCTGCAGTCACGCATCGATGAGCAGTCTCAATCCTACCAACAGAGTCAGCAACATGTAGAACACCTCCACCAAACCGTTACAGATGCGCAAACCCAATTAGCCGTAGAGCAGCGAACCCTAGACGCCCTCTACCACCAACAGCAACCCATCAAAAAGCGCCTCACGGAACTAGATCAACTCATCAGACGACGCGAAAGCGAATGCCTCAAACTAGAGGAGCAAATCCTCGCATCTGAGAGTCGAGACACCGAACTGCAGTCGTCACTCACTCAACGACGCGCCGAGATCCTGCAGCTCCATGAAGAGCTGCAACAACATCAGGATCAGAATACGCACACGCTATCGACACTCACAACCAAAGAGCAAGAACTCCACAAGGTCAGGCAGGCACTCCTGAAGCTATCCGAACAAAAAGGACAAGAAGACCTCTCGCGTGCCAAGCTCGACCTCAAGATCGAAAGTGTCACCACCCGTATCAAGGAGCGCTACACCGTAGACCTCCCACACTTCAGCCCAGACCTCGCCTCACTCTCCACACTCCTAGAAGCAGCCGACCATGCGAGACTCCAGAACTGGGACGAGATCGACTGGATCATTATCGAGGACCTGCTCACCTCTGCTCAACAACAACTTAATAGTCTAGGAGCCGTCAATCTCGATGCAATCCACGAATTCGATGAACTCCAAGAACGCTTCCAGTTCATCTCACAGCAGTACCAAGACCTCACGCATGCTCAGACCGAACTCTTATCGATGATCGATCAGATCAATGAAGAGACCACAGCCCTCTTTACCCAGACCTTTCAACAAATCAGGGAGAACTTCTCCTCAATGTTTCAGAACCTCTTTGGCGAACAGGGGCTCGCGGATCTCATTCTCATCGACGCCGGTGACCCTCTAGAGTCAGGAATCGACATCATTGCAAAGCCTCCAGGCAAAAAGCTGCAATCGATCACCCTAATGTCAGGAGGTGAACGCTCTATGACGGCCGTCGCCCTGCTCTTCTCCATCTACATGGTTAAGCCGAGCCCCTTCTGTGTACTCGACGAGCTAGACGCCCCTCTAGATGACGCAAATATTGCCCGTTTTCTCAAGATGCTCGACTCATTCACGCACCAGAGTCAGTTCATCATCGTGACTCACAGCAAGAGAACCATGGCTCACGCTCAGGTCCTCTATGGGATCACCATGCCCGAACGGGGAGTCTCCACCCCTATCAGTATGGTACTCGATCAAGAGAACGATTAGTCCTCTTTACCTAGGACTTTCGCTTCCAAACCGTCACTTGGGAGACCGTCCACTGGAACTTACGCGCAGTCTCACGTATCAGGAACGGCTCGTTCGTCTCCTCTACTAGTGAGAAGTGCTCTGACATGATATCCTTCAGCCACTCTAGTGTCGTTCCTGTAGGAAAATGTGCAGGAGGCGTGAACTCCTCTAACCAGGTACACGGCGTGGCAAGTACGACGATCCCCTCCGGCTTCACTAAACTCGGTAATCGATTGAGAAAACGAGTAGGCTCTGGTAAGCGACAGATGAGATTAGCAGCAAGCACCCGATCAAACGTGCCCAACTCCTCAGGGAGATTCATCGCATCTCCCTGCAGGTAGGTTATCCGATCAGGATTTCCTCGCTCTGGGCGCTTGATAGAGACTTGGTCTCTGACATTTCCCTCTATCAGACGTGAGATCTCTTCCTCCCCATCACTCTTGAGAGCCTCTGCCGCATCGATAAACGCCTGTGAAAAGTCGATCCCGATCACCTCCGCCGCCGTCTCTGATAATACATAAGAAGAGCGCCCCACCGCACATCCCACGTCTAATGCGCGATCGACAGGCTCATCTCCGACATAACGAGCCACTCTCTCAGGGAACCCTGTAGCATCTACCGGACCTCCCGCCCATCCTAATACATCTTCCGCACTCCCGTAGTGAAATAAGAGATACTCCTCTACTAATCTTCTCGTCTCGTAGATATTCATTCCCTACTGATGTCACAGCATCTGCTGAACTCAACCTATTTTCTCACTATCCTCTTCGGCAGACACAATTTTGCTCTCCTCAGTAGAGCCTATTCTGCGGCCCCAATACCATCTCTGGGCACCTGCAAATCGCCCGATCAAAAAAAAATCGAAAAACTATCGATTTTAGCTTGCAATGCATCCCAAAACAAGATTAGTGTCTCCCCCCCGCATTAAGTGCACAGATAGCTCAGCGGTAGAGCAGTTGGCTTTTAACCAATTGGTCCTGGGTT
>WTJZ01000208.1 GCA_011524615.1 Akkermansiaceae bacterium
AACCCCTGTTGCCGGAATGAAAATCCGGAGTCCTAACCACTAGACGAACGGGACAATCAATTGCGGGAGGGAATTGTTAAAGTGTAGATTGAATTAAGGCAAGAAAAAAGATGCGTTATCTTGAACTTTTTTTTGAGGAGGGCTTATTTAGTGTTCAGTTTGATATGATCAATTGCTGATTTTGCCTTCCTTGAGACCACTTTATCGGGGTGGGTGAGATACGGCTCGATGATGGAGATGGCGTACTTTTGTCTCGTGTTGCCTAGTGCGCTGATGAGGAGCGATCGTTCTCTGCTGTTGATTGTTCCCTCAGAGACTCGCTTCCAGAAGTTGATGTTCTGAGGCTTAGGAGCAGTGTGGTACTTCTTGAGGAGCTCGTACACTGTTTCGAAGGCGTATTTACGCACAGAGGTTTCGGTAGAGAGTTCCCAGAAGTCAATCGCAGGAACAGTCACGGTAGCCTCAGGCCAATGCTTCAGTGCGGTGAGAGCAGGGATGACCAGAGCCTTGTCACTGGACTCGAGAGACTTCAGCAGGATGTTCTTAGCCTGATCGTCTCCGAGATTACCGAGTAGGCGTGTGATCGCTGCTTTTTTCAGTGGTCCCTCTGCTTCATTGAGAGCGTTTTTGAGGACTGGGCCTACGGATTTATTCTTACGATTCTGTTTGACCAGGTGAGCAACGACTTGTTCGGCAGCCTTCTGGGTTGTGCTCTCCTTTGTATTGAGCAGGATTGAGGTGTAGAAGAGGAGGTCATCGCTACTAGCGAGTTGCTTAGTAGATGAGATTGCAGTGCTTGCTATTTCACTGTTGATCTCTTTCTCGATGAAGTTGTGGATCGTAGGCATTACGGACGCAGATTGTCTACGCCCAATCACGCGGAAGAGGGCTTCACGAGCAGGGAGCATGAGAGCCCCGTCACTGGAGGTGGCAAATTCTGCAATGCGGACGTCGACGTCGAGCCCGTCTTGCCCCTCAGCAACGGCGAGACGCTTGTAGAGTAGTTCATTAGCGACTTGTCCAGAGTTTGCATAGAGCTTGCTGAGGAGAAGTTCTAACTCTTCGGTAGAAGTCGGGATGTCGGTTTGCCCTGCTTCTGCTTGGTTGAGTAAGTCCTTGTAGATCTCGGCTTGTTTATACTGACCGATACGGACGAAGGCGATTCCTCCGCACGTGATGAGTGCGATGATGACTACTACGATGAGTGGTAGGAAATTGGTTTTTTGCTTAACCTGTACGGTTTGCTGATTAGTCGGCAGTACAACCGGCGTGCCAGAGGCGCTCACTCTACTGGTGACAACGCCAGTGGCGCGTACTGGCTGAGTGGAGGTCTGTGGTTTAGGAGCGGAACCTGGAGGGGTGAGAGGCTTCGTATCGAGAGATTTGTTCCGTCCTCCAGCTGTTTCTTGGTGAGGCGTGGTTGGGGTCGGTCTGGTAGCGATTGGGGTAGTAGGAGCAGCTGGTCGCTTGATCTTATTACCTATAGGTCGCGTAGTGGACGGAGACTTGACTGCGAGAGGTTGTGTAATGTTCTCGCTAGAGATGACTGCTTGCTCATTGTTCTGAATGGTCAGCTTACCACTAGCAGTGAGTAGGGTAGGGGTGGCTACTTCAGCATTGAGGTTTACCTTAGTCGCAGCCTTATTGTAGACGCTATCATCATTCTGTCCAAAGTAGTACGTTTGTCCTGGCTGGACATGGTTTGACACAGAGGAGCTTTGCTTCAGTGGTTGACGGTCATTGTTGGCGTTGAAGTACTCCATGGCCGTATCCGCGCTGTCAGGGCGGTGTTGTTGCTCTCTGTTGATCATCCACATGACCCAATTACAGAGCCATTCTGGGAGATCTGGGCGGAGTTCTGAGACGGGCGTGACCTTGTGAGTGAGGTGGGCTGCCATTACCTCTGCAGGGCTGTTACCTGTGAATGGGTAGTAGCCGGTGAGGGTGTAATAAAAGACGGATCCCAGGGCATAGATATCAGTACGAAAGTCTAGTTCTGTACGTTCGAACTGCTCAGGCGCCATGAAATAGATAGAACCGAGAACGGCGTCCGATTGGTCGACAGTTTGCTTCGATGGCAGGCGAGAGAGCTTAGCCATCCCAAAGTCGAGTAACTTGGCTTGGAACTTACCATTAGGAAGCCATTTAAGGACGATATTGTTTGGCTTGATGTCGCGGTGAATGATGCCAACTGCATGCGCAGCAGAGAGAGCCTCGAGGCAGTGCTTGGCAAATTCCTGGAAGTCCGAAGCGGTGAGGGTGTTCTCCGCGATGAGATCATCGATGTTTCTTCCCTGCAGGAGCTCCATTACGACATATGGGCCTTCATCCCCTACGTCGACGTCATAGATGGTAACAATGTTAGGGTGATCTAGAGAGGAGAGGAGGCGAGCCTCCTCGAGCATGTTATCAACCGTTTCTTGATTCCAAGTGCCCTCGTCAGAAATGAGACGTTTGATGGCGACTTCGCGATTTAGACGAGTATCTAGAGCTAGGTAAACTGATCCAGCTCCGCCTTCACCAATCACTTGTTTTATTTCATAACGATCTCCTGCCATAACTTTACTAGCTATAGTAGTAGAACGGGGGAACCCCTTTCGTCAAGGATTGTGTGCCTATGAATTATAAGAGCCTGAGTAATATTTTATCCTTCTTAAGATATTAACGCCTTATTGTAAAAAATTTGGGCATTTGCTGAGGAATTTTTTAGGATTGTCGTAAATTACCTTTTGAACGATATCTTCGTCATACATGCGGCGTTTCATCTCGAGACCGCATTTCACGATGGCGAGAGGGTCGGAGATTCCCCAGTCACAGGCGGAGTTCATCCATACTTGTTCCATGCCATAGAGCTCGAGCATATCGATGGCTCTGGCGAGAGAGCACTTTGACTCTGGATAGAGTGTCATCCCAGCCCAGAACCCGTTATCGAGTACGGTCGGCATGGTGTGTTCTTCTGCGTGGTCGATGACGACCCGCGACGGGTCCACATTTGCGTTCTTGAGAGAGTCGATGATGAGGCGCGTTCCCTTGAGCTTATCCTCTAGGTGAGGGGTATGGATCAGGATAGGGAGGTCATGCTCCTTTGCGAGCGCGACGTGTTCCTCGAAGATGGCGAGCTCGTTCTTAGTGTTCTTATTGAGGCCGATTTCACCAATGCCGAGGACGTTAGGCTTATCTAAGAACTCAGGGATGATCTGGAGAACCTCACGAGCAAAGCCTGCATCTTCCGATTCTTTTGGGTTAATACAGAGCCAAGTGTAATGCTTGATGCCAAACTTAGCAGCTCGCTTAGGTTCATAATCAGTGAGCTGTCGGTAATAGTCGTAGAAGCCCTGCGGGGAGGAGCGGTCATATCCAGCCCAGAATGCGGGTTCACAGAGGATCTCGCACCCAGCCATAGCGATGCGCTGGTAGTCATCTGTCGTACGGCTGACCATGTGGCCATGTGGTTCGATGTATTTCATTATTGTTCTGGGTTAACGGCTCCGTAGGCGAATTGGATCGTGGCACTCTCTACTGGTTCGGTCGAGTGGTCGGAAAAGGCATGATGAACCGCCTGCGCTCTGGTGAGACCTTCTGCCGGATTCAGCATCGCCTGAATGGCAGAGAGAAAGGCTGGGTGTCTAAAGTCCGCCTCACCATCATGCCGATCGACGCGGTCGAGGTAGGCAGCGATGTCGAGGAGCTTGAATCTACTATCCATGAAGTAGAGGTCCTGGATGTCTTGTTTTTGAGCTTTCATGGGGAATCTTATGACGAGGTTACGGGATGTGTTGAGAGGTGCAAGTTGATTTTGTATGGATGTTGAGTATCTTTATATTTTGTCTTTCGTTGTTAAATTGATTGTATTGGTAATTTTTTTCTTTTCCTGTGTGTCTTCGGGGCTTTAATGGGGTGATGTTAAGCGTGTCGCCGTATAAGACAGGATTGGATCAGGGGAATGCCTATTGGATGGCGAGAATAGCCAAAGAGGCGTATCGATCTGTCGCGGACGGAGCTCCTAATGAGTCTGCTATCTTGGCAAACTTACAGCAGGAGGACCTCTGCTTTCATTCTGTCTTTGGGGTATCCGTGAATTCGTCTCAGGCTATCTTAGTAGAGCATGAGGAGTTCTTGTGTGTAGCCTTTAGAGGAACTGATGAGTGGAAGGATTGGTTAGATAATGCTCGCCTTATTACTACGGAGTCGATGATCGGAAAGTTTCATCGCGGTTTTCTCTATGCCTTTCTAGATGTTTGGCAGCCGATCTTTCAGCGTTATCTACAGTTACGAGCAGAGCGGGTGCGGCCTGTATTCTTTACAGGGCATAGTCTGGGCGGGGCGATGGCCACGATCGCTACGGCTAAGTTCATTGATGAGGATCTCCCCTTTACGAGTACCTACACCTTTGGTCAACCCCGAGTCATGACGAGAGAGACCGCCCGCGTCTTTAATACGGAGGTGAAGGGGCGCTTTCATCGCTTTCACAATAACAATGATCTCGTGACCCGAGTGCCTGCACGCTTCATGGGGTATAGTCATGTCGGAACATACCATTATATCATGGAGGAGTCCGACGGGCGCTCAGAGATTCACTCAGAACCTGGGTTCTGGTCCCGCTTTCTTGATCAGGTAGAGGGTGTCGTGAAGGATGTAAAGGAGGTCAATCTCGATGGTATTAAGGATCATGCGATCTCGGAATATGTCGACGCGATTGAACAATGGAACTATCAAGGGTCATGAAGAAGCGCATCCTGACCTATTCTCTAGTAGTAGTGATTGTGCTAGTGACATTACAGACTATCACGAATATCGAGAGTTATAGCAGGTCTGATGGGGTAGTCATAAACGAACTTAAGCAAGTGAAGACTGCGTTAGACCTCTATTCTCTTGATTATGGTGGACGTTATCCTGATTCACTGGATGAATTGTTGTCTGCTGAGGTTCTATCGGAAGGTGGTTGCTCGCTTCTGTATGAGCAAGTGGAGGGGAAAGAAGTACCACGCTTCACGTACGTCAAAGGGTTAACCAACACCTCTGAGGGGGAGACTGTTATCCTCTATGGAGTAAGCGATGAGTACTACTACTGTGCGCGTGTCAATGGGGTGGTGGAGCTTAGCCGTTACAAATTAGAACACTAAGACGGGGGAGGTAATTTCTGACATTTATATGGTGTGATACAATATTTTACAAATTAGACTGAATTCTTTTTAGATGAGTCTCGATAGGAGGTTGTTATTTTCTTTTTACGTCAACAATGATTTCAAATTGAATATTTTTGTGTAATTTTTGCGTTGACTGGTTAGATGATGGGAAGTAACGATTTTAATCACACTATCTTTATGAAAAACGAGCACGCTACGAGTTATTCCTTGCTAGGTCGCGCACTTGACCTCGGAGATCAAGAAGCCTGGGAGGTCTTGCATGATCGTTACCGTAGCTTTATTTACTATCTGTTCAATGACCTTAATGTTCGTGAAGATGACAAGGATGATCTGGCGCAACAGGTGATGATCACCCTCATGGAGAAGATCAAAACCTACAAGAAGGAACACGGTCGCTTTCGTCCATGGTTTTCTACACTCGTGAGGAATACGACATTGATGCACTTTAGAAAGGTGAAGGCGCAGAGTAATAAGATCGAACATTATCTCGCACATCAGGACGACGATCAAGTGTGTGAAGACTTTGACTTGTTCATCAATAAGGAATGGGAAGAGTTCATGATTAAGGAAGCGCTGAAGAG
>WTJZ01000241.1 GCA_011524615.1 Akkermansiaceae bacterium
GAGCTTAGATGATATGTGGGCTGAGTCTAGATTAGGGAAGACGAGGGCATCTACAGGTCCTTTTTGGTCCATGTGTGGGGCCTTCTTCTCTGCGGCGAGAGGATTGAGCGCGACGTCTGCCTGGAGTTCTCCGTCGATCTCCATGGGGCACATCTTACGGACAGAGAGGTCGTGGGCGAGCTCTGCTGCGGCCGCGACGCGACGAGCAGAAGCAGTGACGTTAGAGCCTTTTGTCGAGTGACTGAGGAGGACGACACGCGGGTGAGTCTCGAAGAGTCGTTGTGCTAATACTCCAGAGGTGACTGAGATGGCGGCGAGTTCTTGGGTATCTGGCTCAGGGTTGATTGCCGTGTCAGCGAGGAGCATGTATCCGTTTCTCCCAAAGTGCTCTAAGTGCGGAGCGAGGAGGAGGGTGGTAGCGTACACGTGAGGCACGTCGGCATCGGGCTTGAGGAGCTGTTGTACCGCTCGGAGAATGGTGGTGGCCTTGGACGAATTCCCTCCGACATAGGCGTCAGCGTGACCGTATTGGACCATCATAGCGGCAAAGCGATAGGGGGAGGAGATCATCTCACGGGCGTTCTCGATGTGCATTCCCTTATACTTCTCGATCTTCTCGAAGCGCTTACAGAAGAGGTCTAGGTCTGAGGACTCCTTGGGGTCAGTGATGTTGACGAAGTCGAGATTGATATCGTGATCTGATGCGAGCTTCTGAATGCGCTCCTTGTTCCCTAATAAGATGGGGAGGCCGATCTGCATTTCGACCATTTTCTCCGCGACATAGAGGATCCTGATGTCTTCACCCTCAGAGAAGACGACACGCTTGAGGTGACGCTTGAGCCTCTCAAAGAAGGATTGAGTGAGTGGGTCGTTCAGTGGGAATTCGAAATCAGGACGCTTCATGTAAATGATATTACGGATAGCAAATCAGACAGGTGATGTGATGACAAACAAAATGTGGAGGATGGGAAATTAATTGTTGGATAGTTATAGAGAAGTGGGATTATTTGTTTCTATTAATGCTGGTTAATGTTTGCGAAATGAGTTGATCTTATCCGTAGCACCGTATTAGCGTAACGTATGGCAACATTACCTCTAGGGGACTATCACACCCACACTCCGCTGTGTATGCATGCGGAGGGAACGCCAGAAGAGTACGTCCAATCTGCAATCGCCAAGGGACTCAAGGAGTACGGGATCGCGGATCATGCTCCAGCCATGCCAGAACCGTTTGATGACTGGCGAATGCTGTATAGCCAGCTACCTGATTATTATCAATGGATCGAGCGCGCTAAGATCGAGGCTGCTGGAAAGATCGCGATCCGAGAGGGGATGGAATGTGACTGGGTCGTGGGATGCGAGGACTGGATCGACCAGTTACGCAGTGAACGGGACTGGGATTACCTCATTGGGTCGGTACACTATCTCGCGGACAAGTGGGACTTTGATAATCCCGTGTGGTTAGGTCGCTGGGCTGAGACGGATGTAGAGGAGGTCTGGGGGATGTACTGGAAGACCTATGAGCAGATGGTACGTTCGCAACTCTTCGATATCTGTGGACATGCTGATCTCATTAAGAAGTTCGGGTACCGCCCAGAAGGGGATCTGAGAAGGTATTATGGTCCTGTGGTGCAGGCGCTTGTCGATACCAAGTCAACGATCGAGATCAATACTGCGGGGTGGCACAAGCCTTGTGCGGAGCAGTATCCTGAACATGGCTTCCTCCAGATGTGTGCTGAGGCTGGAGTGGGGCTGATTATCTCGTCAGATGCGCATGCTCCAGGTGAGGTCGCACGTGACTTTGATCGAGCGGTAGAGGTCGCCAAGGGGGCGGGCTTTACACACTCGATCTTGTTTGAAAAGGGGCAACGCACCCCAATCTCTCTACCGTAATCAATGAGAACGCGCTTTGCTCCCTCTCCGACAGGGTACTTACATCTAGGGCATGTGTATTCTGCACTGCAGTGTCAGGCGCTAGGGGGGGAGATGTTGTTGCGGTTCGAGGATATCGACTTTACCCGAGTGCGGGAGGAGTACTATGAGGCTATCGTAGAGGATCTAGCGTGGATGGGCATCACCTTTGCTCATGAGCCGTGGCGACAACTCGATCGTATGCATCTGTATGAACAGGCTCTGGAGCGGTTAAAAGAGCTAGGGGTGGTGTATCCGTGCTTCTGCACGCGTAAGGAACTGATGCACCATAATCTCAGTGCGCCACATGATGATCAGGTCGTGCTCTATAATGGGCACTGCAAGGGGATGTCAGAGACGGAGCGAATGAACAAGATCGCGGATGGAGTGCCGTATTCGTGGCGACTGGATAGTGAGAAGGCGCAGTCTCTTGCGGGGGCGCTCACCTTTACCGATGAGCGTCGAGGCGAGATCGTCGTAGAGGCGGGAGTGCTGGGCGATGTGATCCTAGCGCGTAAGGATATCAAGACGTCTTACCATATCGCGGTGGTAGTCGATGATGCGGCGCAGGGGATCACGGATGTGGTGCGGGGCGCTGACCTCTTTGACTCGACTCATGTACACCGACTCCTGCAGGCTCTGTTAGAGCTACCGACGCCCCATTACCATCATCATGATTTGATCTGTGATGAACAGGGGAAGCGCTTGGCTAAGCGTCATCATTCTCTAGCTGTGAGAACCCTCAGGGAGCAGGGGCTGAGTGCAGCGGAGGTGAGAGCGCGGATATGATGTTCCTTTCTATTTGCGCGAGTGGCAGGAATGTGGTTTCAGTACCGACATGAAAACGTTATTACTGGATTGGTCCGGGACACTGGTAGATGACTTCACCCCCACGGTGTATGCGACGAATGAGGTCTTTAAGGAGTATGGCCTCCCTACTTGGACGCCTGAGGAGTTCCGCAAGAAGTTCTACCTCCCGTATCCTAAGTTCTATGAAGAGGTCCTCCCGGAGGTGCCATTGGAAGAGTTAGAGGTGATCTTTCGCAAGACCTTTGTCGAGTGTCCTCAGCCTGTGACATTACTAGAGCATTCGCTGGAGTTCTTGCAGTGGGCTCATGGCGCAGGGATACAGTTGATCATCTTGACGAGTATGGATCCGGTTAACTTCGAGGAGCAGGCTCGACGATTCGGGGTGTATGACATGTTTACAGCGATCTACTCGGGCATCCTTAATAAATGTGAGACGATACCGTCGATCATCGAGACTCATGGGTTAGACCCTGAGAAGACAGGGTTCGTCGGGGACATGGAACATGACATCGCGGCTGCGCATGTGGTAGGGATCAAGTCGATCGCAGTGCTGACGGGGTATGATCATGTAGGTCAACTCGTGGCAGAAGACCCGACGATGATCTTGAGCCACATTGGGAAACTACGTGAAGTAATCGAAGCTAGTCGATAAGATCATGAGTGATAAGATCACAATCTCACGACTCCAAGTGCCCATCTACTTGGGGGTTCCAGATGAGGAGCGAGAATACGCACAGTCTATCGAAATCACCCTAGATCTGTATCCAGAGCGTAGTCTCTTTGGTACCGAGGATGATATCGCGCAGACCGTTAACTACTACGAAGTGTCACAGCGCGTGATCGCGCTAGTGCAAGAACGACCACGTAAGCTGATCGAACTGCTAAATGAGGAGGTGTTGCAGATGTTACTCCGAGAGTTCCCTCTAGAACGGGTCTCGATAACGACTTATAAATATATTCTGCCAAATACAGAGCATGTCGCGGTCTCGATGACGCTTACTAAAGAAAGCGCATAGTCTGCCCAACGCCGTGAATACGAACAAGTCCCCACAGAGTGATGATGATGCTCAGCGTGATCTAGAGTTACTAGATCGTGCTCGTGCTGGGGATTTGCGCGCCTTCGATGCCCTAGTGATGTTGCATAATAAGCGTGTCTACGGACTCATCTACCGAATGACACAGAATCGCGAGGATGCCTATGACCTCGTGCAGGATGTCTTTGCCAAGGCCTACCAATCTCTCTCTAAGTTCAAGGGGAAGTCGAGCTTCTACACTTGGGTATACTCCATCGCTGTCAATATGACCCTGAATCATCTGAAGAAGGCGAAACGACGAGATGCTCATCGCCTAGATGATGAAAAGAGCGGCCTAGCGGATACAGTCTCGATGCCAGATCATCTCACGAATGCGAACCCCCGCCGCGAGCTAGATCGGAAGATTTTACAAAAAAAAATGAACGATGCGCTTCTGGAGTTGTCAGAAGATCATAGAACTGTTGTAATACTAGCCGACATACAATCTGTACCACAGGTTGAAATCAGCCGAATATTAGGAGTGTCTGAGGGGACGGTGAGATCCCGCCTCTTTTATGCTCATAAGCAACTGCAGTCTAAACTGGAAGAATTCAAGTCCCAACTCTCATGAGAAATCAGCATCAAGATTACACCGAGTTACAAGACCTGCTCCGCACCTCTGAGGTACCGGAGGTAGAGTTAGGTGAGAGCTTCTTACATGACCTGCACTCTAAGATACTGGTGCAAGAGTCGAGTCGTTGGTCTCAGTGGCATGAACGCATTAACCAGTTCTGGGCATGGATGAGTACACCTCAATATGCTCTTGCGGGCGCAGCATGTCTGGTAATGGCCTTCGTTGGAGGGTTCTTACTTGGGGGGCAGAGCCCCTTAGAGGTTACCGAGCTTCTGAAGCCAGAGACGATCTTAGTCGAGGTGGAGAGTACGGTCGACATGACCGGTGCGATTCCCTCCTTTTATTCTGCACCATTAGAGTTCTAGGTCTATGTGGAGAGCGGCACTGATCGTAGCACTGGCACAGCCACTCTGCGCTGTTGATTACCTGAAGATGCCTAGTGGCAAGACCGTAACAGTATTAGACTCACAAGCTGCTCAACGAGAGATCACGGCTGCCCGGACGTCGCCAAATGTCGTCGAGATTTATGATGTGATGGCAGGTGTATTGATCGGACAACATCAACATGCTGTGCAGCATCCTATAGGGCAGGTGAGTCAGTCGCCTATCGGCCAGTCTCTCTATAATGAGAGCGGGGATGAGATCGCCCTGATTGTAGGATTAGAGCGTAAGAAGAGCCATAAGGTGCTCCCCTTCACCTACCTGCGGGTCTCATACTATGGAGAGAGTGTTCCCTCAGGAATGATGCTTTTCAATGAAAAGGGGGAGGTCGTCGCCTTCCAATACGTCAGACACGATCAGCATGAAACTCAAGCGTATGCCGTCCCTGTACAGGCTGTCGAGCGCGCGCATCAGGACTTTGTGACGAATAACTTTATCTCCCGATGTTGGGTCGGCATGATCGTTTCCTCCTCTGGAACGGTACCAGAGATCGCGAGTATACGTCCTAATTCTCCTGCGTCCAAAGCTGGGCTGAAGAAGGGGGATATCCTGGCGAAGGTTGGAGATTACACAATCACCAGTTACCATGAGGCTGTGAATGCCTTTTACTACCTCGTCGCGGGGCAAACAGAGACTTTTGAGGTCTTTCGAGATGGAGAGCTCATTACGGTGGAGCTTGTTCCTGTACCCAAGAATTCCCTTTAAGAGAGAGGGGGGGCTAAAATCGAGCATGCGATGTGAAGCAAGGGCTGGATCCCTAATGCCCTTGCAGCCGCTATTCTGTGTTTATTCGATTCTATGAGAGATAGAGTCATGCTGAGAGCAGGCAGGAGCAGTTCGGCACTTTTTTCCTATATTCTTGGACTCTAAGTTGTGGTCGGTCTCCGTGCCATCCTCTGCTTCTCATCTAATGCTAAGACACAATATACTCAAGGGGACGTCCCAGATGACTGCTGCAAAGGTATGAGGTTTACTCTCTATAAAACCTGAAAAGGCTCCAATTAGAGGAGAAATTAGGATCAGTCCATAGGTTGGATGAAAAAAAAGTGGAAAATGTTTTTTGTTCTTTCGGTTCTTGTTTTGCGTCGTTATTTTTATTTTGCTGTTTTTGCTTATCCTAAGTGTTTGTTTTGAGTTTTGGTTTTGGGGTGGTGGTAGATAGCGAAAAAGTATTCATTTGCGATTCAGTTTAATAGTGGTTATATAGTGTTATCAATAGATATCACTACTTATGAAAACACTTATTGCTTTAATCCTACTTTCGACTCTCTCTCTTATGGCGTTTATTCCAAATGTAGTAGGGGTTAAACAAGAGGAAGTATTCAATGAGACTGAAAAATCACTGGAAGTGGTCACTGAAGGAGGTTGGGAGTGGATTATCTAAGCCTCTTTTGAACTAATACTATTTACCTATAACATGCATTATACTTATGAAAACACTTATCGCTTTACTTGTACTTCCAACGCTTTCATTGATAACACTCTTTCCGAAATCGACAGGGAATCAGCAAAAAGAGGAGCTGATGGAGAGTGAAGATTCATTGGAGGTAGTTATAGACGAAGGGTGGGAGTGGATTATCTAAGCCTCTGGTTGACTACGATTACTTCCTCCTAACACATATTCTACTTATGAAAACACTTATCACTTTACTTGTACTTCCAACGCTTTCGCTGACTACATTCGTTCCTCATACCTTGGAGCTTCAGCAAGAAAATGGATCGTGCCAGACTGTTGAGTCACTAGAGGTGATCGTAGAGGGAGACTGGGAGTGGATTATCTAGGCTTCTGCTTAACGAACACTTCTTCCTTATTATTCATTTTTAGCGTATCAAAACGCACTCACTAGCCCCACACTCTCCCATTTGCCCCCTACGGTGCTCGTTCCTAAAGCCGTAGAGAATGTTCGCTGCAAGAGGTCAAGAAGTCTTACTAGACGTAGTTGTAGTGCTCTACGGGATTATTGAAGGCTGACTTACCCAGTAAGCAGAGTCTTCTCCCTCTTTTTGACAGCGAGAGAGAAGAGCTGTCAAGAGTGGCCCTATCTACGATAGAGAAAGGCGTCAGATGTCACCAATGAGGTAATGAGAGCCTGCATACTTCCACCACTATCACGGTATGCTCGGTGAGCTTCTTGTAAGACAGGGGCGTCATGGAGGGTTTCGTTACGACCCATCCAAAAACGGAAGGCATGTCGAACGAAGACTTGTTCCACATGTTCACTGATGGCGAGCTTAGTGATTAACATGAGAGCATCGTTGACTGAACCGTCTAGAGTTTCTGAGCCTGATTCGATGATCGCTCCGCTGGTATCTGTCGGAGATTTCGTTTGGTCGCGGAACATGCCTATATGGTTAAATTGTTCGAAGGGGAGGCCTAGAGGGTCCATTTTTTCATGACAGGTCCAGCAGTACTTCTCCCGAGTGACCCGCATCTTATGGCGGAGGGTGGAGTCTGGCTCATCAGGCAGTTGGGCATCTACGGTGATAGGGACGTCAGGGATACCTCCTCCTAGCAGTCTCTCTCGTATCCAGCGGCCACGATGGATCGCGTGGTTATCCATGGCATCTGAGTGCGCGACCAGCCATGCGGGTTGCGTCAAGATTCCTGAGCGTTGCCCCTCTGGAGCCAGAACTAGGAGGCGGTTTGGGCGTAGTGATTGTCTGCCAAATGACCGATACCCCACTCGAGCGTAGATTTGGTTCCCACCTAATGCGGGATACTTGGCTGGGTGAAATCCGTCAGGATGGCCATATTTTCTGAGATGGAATTGTTGGAGCTTCTCGCGAGCTTCTTCTGGCGAATCATCTTTGATGTCTAATAGATCCTTATTTGTTTTTGGCGCCTTCTGACCTTTTTGCTTTGTCTTCTCTGATTTTTTGGTGCTTTTGGGTTGAGACTTTTTGATACCATAGAGCGCTTCGTTCCTTGGTGCTACGACGACTTGTTGTGTCGTGAGGAGGTTCTTGAGGATGTCTTGATCGCAGGCTAAGACCTCTTCGATGAGGCGGTCAGTACTCGCGATTTCATTGATCATCTTCTTACGGAATTCTTCGGGTTTGAGCTTCAGGCCAGTCTTATTGAGGGCTTCTTGGTCCTTACAGATGTTGGCGGCGGTCGTGTAGTCGAAGAATTCTCGGAAGAATTGGAGAACGCGAGGCTTTCGGATGCTGTCGTCCTGGAGCATGCGTGTGACTTCTCTTCGTACGTCTTCTTTGGTTTTCATGCGGCCGGAGGTGATGGCGTTCTTGAGCTCTGAGTCTGGCTTTAGGTAGCTGAGAGCATGATTGACCGCGAGGCCTAGTTCCCAGTCCTGGAGCATGACTCTACCGAACTCATCAGGTTCTCCCCCTTGACCTAACTCAGGTCGGAAGAGGGCATCGCGATCTAAGAAGAGGGAGGACAGTCCCATGATCATCCCCTCTTCATTGCCCACGTTCTCGACGGCATCATCGATGACAGTGAGGTAGTGATCGATCTCAGCCTGAGAAGGAGGGCGGAATGCGAGTCTCTCAAAGAGGTAGATGATCGCTTGCTGTAGTAAGTCTCTATTGATCTCAGAGCTTGCAGATGCGAGTAGGGGCTGAATAGGAGAGTCTGGGCGGATGGATTGGGTATTGTATGTGATAGAGGAGGGGAGGCCACGGTCGTCACCCTCTGGCTTGAACAGATCGTAGGCGATGGGATCATCGGTAATCTGCTCTGGATACTTCACGAGGCTGAGAGGGCCATAGGCCATGTACTTCAAGATGTCTTTAGCCTTGTTCAGAATCTGAATCGACTCGGCACTATTGACCGCCGAGAAATGGGCGTAATTTTGGAATCCGTGCTTATGCGGTACAGAGAGTACGGCGGGTACACTCTTAACCGCGGTGGCGTATGCTACGGTTCCACCAGACCAACTATTAATACGATCGACCCCGAAGTAGAGGTTGAGTTCGCCTCCATGGTTCACGGAGACGGCATCGCCATGTGTTCTGAGTCCAGGGGTGCGCGGGTTATAGACTGGTTCGGTATTGATGAGTTCATTGAGCCTCGTGATATGTTCCAATGGTGTGACACGCCAGATACGCTTAGGTGAGGCGGTGGGGACGAGTTTTATGCCTTTTGGCGGGGCGCCGAAGAGGAGCTGATGGTCGATGAAGTTTCCCTTGTAGGGAGAGCTGTGTGCATGGAAGCCGCCCTTATCCTCCATATGATCCTCGAGCTCGTGTACGACCCAATCGGTGAACTGGATTCGCTCCAGAGCCTCTGGTTGATCCTTTTTCTTGGGAGGCATTTCCTGTAACGCGACTTGTGCCCAGATGGACTTCCAGAGGTCGGCATTAGTTTCATCGACAGGGCCGAGGTCATCGAGACTGAGGTCACCCTTCTTCATGCCGTCTCCGTGGCAGTCGAAGCAATAATACTCGATGAAATCAGCTCCAAAGGATTTGTAGTCGGCCTCCAGCGCCTTACCAGGGATGTAGGGCTCTGCGTTCAGAGTATGCAGAGGGGCGAGGAGAGGGAGGATGGCGAGGGGCCAGCTGAAAGGGGATCGTGCTCTGTGCATCTTAGCGCTCTCTGTTGTGGTTAGGCAATGATTTCGCGGAGTACACCTTGGCCTGAATCATAGCGCTCGGCCATCTTCTCAGACATATTGTAGCGTTCGACATTTTGTCCTGCAGCCTTGAGGATGGTGGCGTAGAGTGCATTGATGGGGCGGGTGCCATCGAGTTGCGTAAAGCGTCCTGTCTTGAAGGCTCCGCCACAGTTGCCGAGGAGCATCACAGGCCAGGTCTTACCACTGGTGTGTTGCTTGTCAGCATTATTACTCGTGTAGACGATGAGGGTGTTATCCATCATGGTGCCGCTGCCCTCAGGGACACTCTCTAGTTCTTCCATCATCTTGATGAGCATACTGACATTATAGGATCTGATCTTATCCCAAATCGGGTTGCCGGCTTGCTTCATATGACCGAGGTTGTGGCCTTGCTTCTCAATGCCGAGCCCCTTCCATGATCCAAAGATCTCTCCTCGACCTGACCCGATGGTGAGGACATTAGTCGTGCCTGACTTGAGGGCGGATAGTCCGAGATCAAGTAAAATATCATGCCAGTCCGTTTCGAACTCAGGATTCGTGTAGCGAGAATCGACCTTAGGGGCGAACGCTTGGAGATGGGAGGAGGCCTGCTCTAAGCGAGCACGCAGAGTGTTCATTTCACTAAAGCCTGACGTGAACTCGCGATAGCGTTTTTGCTCCCCTATCGGGAGGTGGGCGCCCTCTGATAGAGCGAGTGCCTCGATGGTCTCTAACATTTGGCTACGAGCCTCATATTGGTTACGGAGATCTCCCGTAGAGATTCCTCCATATAAGAGTTGATAGAGATAGTTCGGGTCAGAGTGCATGAAGATCGGCTGGCCAGCGCCGCGGGCGGAGAGCTTTGCTACGGTTGGCTTAGCTGCCATATTATCGAGAGAGTCCATCCCGATACAGAGATGCGGTAGCAGAGTCTCTGGTAGAACCTCACTCAGAGTGTGGTCAATAGTGGCTGCGCTCGGAGGCATGCCGTCGCCGCCACGATATCCTCCTAGTGCACCGAAGAAGGCACTATGAGCAGGGCTGGTGTGCTGACCATGGAGTCCATTGATGATATGGAGCTTCTCCTTATATGGTTCTAGGGCTTTGATTGGCTCAGGGAGGACCGCCGAGGCGAGTGAGCCGCTGTTGACCATATTGGTGGGGATACAGGTCTTTGGGTCGAACCCTTGATTCTGTAGGAAGAAGATGACTCGCTTTGGTCCACCCTTATAGCTGGTGAGGGTGTTTGCAGCTTGTGAGAGCTGCGGGGAGACCGCGGAACCAAAGGTAACCGTCCCCAATCCTCCAAGAATACTTTTGAGTGAATTTCGGCGTGTTGTCATAAGCGTCATTACTATGTTTTTAATGCACTTATTTCAAAAAATGATCTTTTTGTGTAACGAAGTGGATTATTTGCATCATATGTGATGCAGATGGTCTGTGTTGTGTCAGTTAGAAACCTGCTGCGAGATCCTTGAGAAGCCCCTCTAGTTCGGCCAACTTAGGGTTGGGTTTCTGCTTTTCGAGACGAGGGAAGACTCCTTTAGCGAGGGTGATGTATCCTCCCTTGCGCGAGATCATGACACGGGCGTCTTTTACCTCTATGGAGTCGACCTCTGCCAGGGCTCCATAGAGTTTGATCCGAGTCACCGCTAGGATGTTCTTGGCTGCAGGAGGGATCTTGCCGTAGCGGTCCTTCCATTCATGCTGGACTTGGTCGAGAGCATCGCGGCTCTCGCACATGGAGAGGCGGCGGTAGGCAGAGAGACGTTCTTGGCCCTCTGTGATGTAGCTTGTCGGGATGAAGGCGGGGCAAGTTCCAGAGCCTCGTTCATATCGAGACTCCGCAAAGGTGACAAAGTCGAGACGAAGGGAGATGTCTGCACGAATAGGAGCGCGCTCTCCCTTGAGTTTAGCGATCGATTCCTTGAGTAATTGGCAATAGAGGTCGAACCCGACAGCGGCGATATGACCGCTCTGTTTCGTTCCGAGGAGATTTCCTGCGCCTCGGATCTCTAGGTCACGCATCGCGATCTTGAACCCTGAACCGAGGGCGGTGAACTGCTTGATGGCAGAGACTCGTTTCTTAGCATCTCCCGTGAAGAGTTCCTTCTGGGGCAGGAGGAGGTAGGCATAGGCTTGACGATCGGCGCGGCCGACTCGGCCACGGAGTTGGTAGAGATCTGAGAGCCCGAAGAGGTCGGCGCGATCGATGAGGATCGTGTTCGCGTTTGGGATATCGATTCCAGACTCGATGATGGTAGTGGCGATGAGGACATCGGCCTTACCGTCGACGAAGGTGTGCATGACATCCTCGAGTTCGTCCCGCTCCATCTGGCCATGTCCGACGACGACGCGGCAGTGAGGGACGAGCTCTTGTACTCGTTTGGCCAGCTTGTGGATGGAGACGACTCGGTTATGGAGGATATAGACCTGTCCTCCTCGATCGAGTTCACGTTCGACTGCTCGTTGAATTACGCGCTCATCATAGGCGAGGACTTGAGTAATAACAGGGGCTCGGTTCGCTGGCGGCGTATTGAGCACAGACATATCTCGGGCTCCCATGAGTGAGAGATAGAGCGTCCTAGGGATCGGCGTGGCACTGAGGGTGAGCATGTCGATCTGTTGGAAGCGTTCCTTGAACTTTTCCTTATGCTTCACGCCGAAGCGCTGTTCCTCGTCGATGACCACGAGGCCTAGGTTCTTGTACTGCACCGAGTCTGAGAGGACACGGTGCGTCCCGATGACGATATCTACAGAGCCATTCTTGAGCCCCTCGATCGTATCTCTCGCCTCTGAGGGCTTACGAAAACGATTAAGCAGCTCGATTCGCAGTGGGTAGGCACTCATCCGTTGGCAAAAGTTACGATGATGTTGTTCCGCGAGCACTGTAGTCGGGGCGAGCATGACGACTTGGAACCCACCGCAGACGGCCTTGAATGCGGCCCTGATCGCGATCTCAGTCTTGCCAAACCCTACGTCACCGCAGACGAGACGATCCATCGCGAAGGGAGACTCCATATCCTTCTTGGCATCAGCGATAGCGGTGAGTTGGTCTGGCGTCTCTTGATAGGGGAAGGATGACTCAAACTCCCACATCCACTTTGTATCTGGCGGGTGTGGCGTCCCTTGTTCCGCGGCGCGTTCCGCTTGGACTCTGAGCATACGCGCGGCATAGTCGAGGACGGAGCCTTCTGCCTTTTGCTTCAGCTTAGCCCATTTGCCATCTCCGAGCTTGGAGAGCTTGGGCTTCTTCCCTCCGACGCCGACGTACTTGGCTACGAGGTGTGATTGAGCGATGGGGACTTCTAGGATTGCCCCATTCTCGTATTGGATGTGGATGAATTCTTCTTGCTGACCTTCTGGAGAAGTAACCTCTAGGAGTTCGCCAACTCCGTATTCCGCATGGACGACGAGTTCTCCTGCACTGAGTTCCTCTGTCTTTGCATGTCGAGAGGCTGCGTTTTGCCAGAACTCAGCCTGTGCAGTGACGCGGGTGGTTGCTTGGAAGCGGCCAAAGAGTTCTGATAATGAGATCAGTGCTAGCTTCTGCTCCGGGAGCAAGAGGGTATGCATGACATTGCGCTCTAGGACCTCGGCTTGAGTCTTCCACTGGTTACCGAGGATCTCGAAGAAGCGTTCTCGCTCGCCCTTCATCGCAGAGGCAAAGATGAGTTGCCACCCCTCATCAATCCATTCTTGGAGTTGGGCTTGGATCAACGCGTGGGTCGCTTCCTGCATGACAAAGTCTCCGGGGTTCATACTAGGGAACGGGGAGGGCTGAACCTCTAGATGGAGGGTATGTCCCACAGGGTGAGAGGAGAGAGTCGCTTGGGTGGCGGGATTGGTCTCCGGGTCTTGATCGATCGTGAGGTGTAGGTCCTGCTCAGAGACATAGTCGAGGAGGGCTCCAGTCGCGTCAATGGCCTCCCACTGGATCTCCCATGTCTCCAGCGTCTTAGTCGAGATCTGGGTGTCGAGGTCGAACTCTCTGATGGAGTCGATCTCGACATCGAATAGCTCGATCCGCACAGGAGTAGAGCTGGTATAGGCAAAGACATCGATGATGCCCCCTCGGATCGCAAACTGACCAGGCTTGAAGACAGAGCTAACACGCTCATACTCTGCGTCAATCCACTTCTCCTTGAGCGAGTCGAGATCGACTTCATCCCCGATTCGGAGTTGTTGGGTGTTTTGATTCAGGAGTAGGGACGGAGGACAGTCGATCGAGGTCCAGGACGCGGGAACGAGAATGATGATCGGGTCAGGATGGAGAGCCTTCTGTAGTAGTTCAGTTCGGGAGAGTCCCGCGGGCATGGCATCATTTGCTGGCCAATTATAGGCGGCGACTTCCCAGTCCTTAAATTCAGTGAAGAGTTGCTCTCTCATACGCGCGTCTTCGACCTCTAGCCATATCGTCTTATACGTCCTGTTTTGCGCAAAGGCGGTCACCACCGGAACTACTCCATCTGAGCAAATAGGCCCTATTGAGTTGTGCGTCTCAGGAGAAAGGATATTTTCTACTAAAGTATTTGCTATTTTTTGTGAGAAAAACATAATTCTGGGGACGCGAAAGTTGGTAGCTCATACCTCTAGCACACTTTCGAGCAATGGGAGAAAAAAATCACGATTTTATATGCCTATGAGACTTCACTATTACGCCGCGGCTATCGGGTTGATCGTGTTCATGATCAGTGCCTGCTCTAGCACGGTTCACACTCACCGTAATGCCCACTACCGCGAGCCGTCGGAAAATTCATGGCATCATCGTACACAGCGCGTGATCAACATCAGAGCGTATAATGCGCTCTATGAATCGATAGACGTGAAGAACAAGATTCTCCAAAAGTGGCACAGTGGGAGATCTGGGCGCTATATGGAGCCCAAGTATATTACGATTCATAGTACGCAGAATGTGAGTATTGGGTCCGGGGCGATGCAACACGCTAAGGCCTTTAAAAATAACCCTTCAAAAGCGAAGTCATGGCACTTCTCCGTCGACCAAGACATCGCAGTGCAGCATCTGCCGGATAATGAGCAAGCGAATCATGCTGAGAACTGGGGAGCAGGAAGGGGGCAAGGCAATCAGACCTCAATCGGGATCGAGATGTGCGAAGATCTGGGTAATAGTATCCCCATGACCATTGATAAGACCGCTCGCTTAACGGCCTTTCTCATGCACCGTCATCAGATCCCTCTCTCTAATGTAGTTCCTCATTACCACTGGCCTCGTAAGGAAGGCGGACACAAGTTTTGTCCCCGTATTCTCTTAGAAGAGGACGGGAAGCCGGGACAGAAGTGGAGGCAGTTCCAACGCCAGGTAGACCATTACTACCAGAACGTGTTCATGGTGCCTCACCATTAGTCCTTTGGTATTAGACGACTTTGATCAGAACGCGTCGCCGGTCCTCGTGGTGCTCTATCTTGAGCCAGATGGTGCCAGCGGGGAATAGTTCAGGGTAGAGGTCAGCCCACTCTGCGATGACGACTCCGCCCTTGTCTAGGTAGTCATCCCATCCTAGATCGTAGAGTTCTTCAATGTGCTTGATACGATAGAAGTCGAAGTGGTAGACAGTCAGGCTCTCTGTCATGACTTCGTTCACGAGAGTAAAGGTAGGGCTACTAGAGTCGGCATTCCCTAGCCCTTGGCAAACCCCCTTGGTAAAATGGGTCTTGCCTGCGCCGAGGTTACCGACGATTGCGACACAGGTTCCCTCCGAGAGACGTTTGGTAAATGTTTCACCAAACGAAACCATTTCTTCGGCTGAATTGATCCAAATTTCTTCCATGGAAATCCTTATAAAACGGGAAATCTGAAACAGATAGTTAAAAAGAGTGAAATTTTACTTGCGGTGCGCTGGAATCTGTGTTGATATCCGCTCCCCTTTCCAACCAGGGAATAATATTATGTCTTACGCAGTAATCAAAACAGGCGGCAAACAATACCGCGTTCAAGAAGGCGATCAAATCGATGTAGAGAAGCTTGCACTCGAAGAAGGCGCAGAAGCTACATTTGAAGTGCTCATGGTTGGTGAAGGTGATAGTGTAAAGATTGGTGCTCCAATCGTTGATGGCGCTAAAGTAACTGCTAAAGTTGTTTCACAATTCCGTGGAGCAAAAGGAATTGCATTCAAGTTCAAGCGTCGTAAAGGTTACCACAAAACAAAAGGTTACCGTCGTCACCTCACAAAGCTTGAAATTACTTCAATCGCAGGATAAATAAACCCCATAACTCACTAAAATCTCATGGCTCATAAAAAAGGACAAGGTTCGGTTAAAAACGGACGCGACTCAAGAAGTAAAAGACTCGGTGTTAAGAAGTTTGGTGGTCAATCAGTGATCCCTGGTAACATTCTTATCCGTCAGCGTGGTACTAAGTGGCACCCAGGTGCTAACGTAGGTATGGGTAAAGACCACACGCTCTTCGCACTTACAGAAGGAAACGTATACTTCGACAAAGGTGGTCGTCGTATCAACGTTGCTACTCCTGCTGAAGCATAAGACTACTTACGTTGATAAAACGTTATTACGGGCGCCTTTAGGCGCCTTTTTTTGTGTCTCTAGATCTGGTAGAGCTAGAGAGCTGAGGGGGCACCTCCTACTGTCGTAGTGATTAGAGGTATGTGTTGAGAGCCTCGATGACGCCATTAGCGTAGTTACCAGTGGTGAGGAAGCCGCCGTTGTTGTGGAGCGCGTCCTTCAGAGTCGAGATCGAGTTGGCTGGACCGCCATAGTACTGAGCTACCTCTGGGTTCAGCATAGTGAGGTCATTATAGTTATCGCCCATGACTAAGGTCTGGCGATGTGGGATATGGTACTGCTTTTGCAAGTATTGGACGGCAGTGCCCTTGCAATACTGCTTGTGGCTGAATCGGAGGTAGATCGTGTTGCGTTGGTACTCTAGGTCTGATGATTTCTCTGTACAGGCCTCATAGAGCTCGACCGCATGTTGGATCTCATCCTCATGTGTTGCGATGATGCCCGCAGGGTCATCGGGGATACTGACCCATTCTCCTTCCGTGTCTTCCTCGACATAGCGTTGAACCTTCTGGATCGTACTGGCGTTGTCTGAGAGGAGAGTAGTCAGATCTTGGCGTGCCTGACGGTTACGGGTATGGTCTGGGGAATAGGTCTGATCCTCATTGAGATAAAAGATGTCGCGCTCCTGAGCGACGACATAATCAGGGAGGAAGGGGGCTTGAGTGTCGGTGAGACCCTCGAGTAAGAACTCCAGTGACCTCCCAGTGCAAATCCCCCAGGATAACGGGCGCTCCTGCTGGAGACGCTTGATCGTCGTAAAGAAGTG
>WTJZ01000197.1 GCA_011524615.1 Akkermansiaceae bacterium
CGTCGTTTTTTGTATGAATTGTGGGTCATGGGGGAGGAAGTTTGTGTCTTAGGGGAAATAATCCTTTCTTTCGTGATGTGCTGTGGTACGTGGGAATAAGAATGGGTAAGACATTAATCATTGCCGAAAAGCCATCTGTGGCGACAGATCTGTCAAAAGTTCTCGGAAAGAAGGAGAGCTTAGGAGCCTTTGAGAAGAAGGGGAAGGATCGGAATACGTACTTTGAAAACGATCAGGCTGTGATTACCTCGGCGGTAGGTCACTTAGTGGAGTTAAAGATGCCGACAGGACCGAATGGTAAGGGATTACCGTGGAAGTTCGACGTCTTACCAGCGATTCCTAAGAAGTTTGAGCTGCAGCCGATTGAGCAGTCGGAGTCTCGTCTGAAGTTGGTGCTGAAGTTAGCACGCCGTAAGGATGTGGATCTCATCGTGAATGCCTGCGATGCCGGCCGAGAAGGTGAGCTCATCTTCCAATACATCATGGAACTCGGCAAGCTGGATAAGCCAGTGAAGCGTCTCTGGATGCAGTCGATGACCGCTGGTGCGATCACGACGGCGTGGAAGTCCCTGCGCGATGGTGCTGAGATGAAGCGTCTCAGCGACGCGGCTAAGTGTCGCTCAGAGGCAGACTGGCTCGTCGGATTGAACTCGACGCGCGCACTGACCTGTTTCCGTTCTCGTCATGGCGGCTTTAATATCACAGCGGCTGGTCGTGTACAGACTCCTACTCTCGCGATTCTTGCTAAGCGTGAGCGTGAGATCCTCGACTTTGTCCCGCGTGCCTATTCTGAGGTGGAGGCAAGCTTTGGGATCGGTGCTGGATCGTATCTTGGTAAGTGGATCGACCCTAACTTTAAGAAGGATGAGAATGATGCTCATAAGAGACCAGAGCGGATCTGGGACAGTGCGCAGGCGGCAGAGATCGTTGCGCGTTGTACCGGGCAGTCGGGTGTGGTCAGTGAGAAGAAGAAGCCGACGAAGCAGGCGTCTCCACTCCTCTATGATTTGACGACGCTCCAGCGAGAGGCGTCCTCCCGCTTTGGGTTCTCAGCGAAGCAGACGCTCCAGATCGCGCAGTCACTCTACGAGAAGTATAAGATGCTGACGTATCCCCGTACGGACTCTAAGTACCTCCCAGAGGACTATGTCGGCGCAGTACATAAGACGATGGACGAGATCGCCGCGGAGTCGGACTCTCTCGGGCAGTATGCGGAGCGAGCGGTGAAGGAGAAGCTGATCGTGAAGACGAAGAAAGTCTTTGATAACAAGAAGGTCAGTGATCACCACGCGATCATTCCTACCGGGCGGTTCGTGAAGCTGGATGAGGCGGCTCAGAAAATCTTTGATCTCGTGACGAAGCGCTTCATCGCGATCTTTTACCCTCCGGCGGTGTTTGAGGTCACGGAGCGTCTCACGACGATCACGACAGCGTCTGCGGAGGATGTCTTCCGTACGAATGGTAAGGTCCTCAAGGATGCGGGATGGCTCGCGGTCTATGGCCGTCGAGTAGGCGACTCTTCTGGTAAGGAGGAGATGGTGCCGGCAGTAGAGGGCGAAGCGTCTGCGACGGAGTCCGTCGAGTCGATCGCTAAGGAAACCAAGCCGCCTGCGTATTACAATGAAGCAACTCTCCTCTCTGCGATGGAAGGGGCTGGTAAGCTCCTGGAAGATGATGAACTGAAGGAGGCGATGGCAGGCCGCGGTCTGGGTACTCCAGCGACGCGTGCCGCGATCATCGAGGGTCTCCTCCGTCAGAAGTATCTTGCTCGTGATGGTCGTGACATCCACGTGACGCCGTCAGGGCTGAATCTGATCTCTCTGATCGACGAGATCGGGATCGATTCTCTCGCCTCTCCATCGATGACAGGGGACTGGGAGTATAAGCTCCATGAGATCGAGGAAGGTAAGCTAGATCGTGAGGCCTTTATGAACGAGGTTCTCGGGTTTACGACGAACATCGTCGGTAAGGCCAAGGGCTACGCGGATGAGCTCAAGAATAGAGCGTATCCTGATCTCGATGCACCGTGCCCGATGTGTAACTCTCGTCCACTACGTACGACGGATTCTCACTATGAGTGCCGTGAGATGGACTGTAAGTTCCGTGCGCAGAAGCATATCGCGGGTCGTATGCTCAAGACAGAGGAGGCGATCGAGCTCTTCACGAAGAAGTTTATTGGACCACTAGAGGGCTTCAAGTCTCGCTTCAATAAGCCGTTCGAGGCGGCACTAGAGATCGATGATAAGGGGAAGGTGGCCTTCGTCTTTGACCAAGATGAGCCAGAGGATGCGAGTGATCTCACGGATGACCAAAAGGTCGGTAATGTGACTCTCACGAATGGTGTGAATGCGGATGTCTATCAGACCGAGAAGGCGTACTTCGTCCCTGCGCTGAAGGATGATGATCATAAGAATGGTCTCCGAATCGCACGTACGATTCTGCAGAAGGAGATCCCAGTGGATCAAGTGCTGAAGATGTTAGAGAAAGGGGAAACTGGTTTGCTCAATGGATTTATCTCCAAGCGTACCAAGCGCCCATTCTCGGCACAGCTCTCGATCGATCTGAAGAAGCATAACGTCGCCTTTATCTTCCCGGAGCGCCCAGCCAAGAAGGCGTCGAAGAAGACGGCGAAAAAAGCCGCCAAGAAGGCTGCTAAAAAAGCGGCGAAGAAGAGCTCGTAAGTGATTCTCGCTATGAGGCGACCACACTCGGTGTGGCGCCTCTGGTCGTCTCAGTTGGTGGACGTGTTATTGGGTGAGCTGATAAATTTAGCTCACTTTTTCTTTGTTAATATGAACAAGGGTCACTAGAAGGGAGGTATTGTGCGACCATTCTTTAGTATCACACTCGCTCTGAGGTATCTTAACCCGTTGCGTAACTTCTTCTCCATCATCTCAGGAGCAGCTCTGATGGGAGTGGCTCTCGGGGTGGCGATTCTGCTCGTCATTATCTCGGTGATGAATGGGTTCGAGATCGAGGTGAAGCGACGTCTCCTTGCCTTCTCCCCGCATGTGACCCTGCGCTATGCGCCAGAGGGATCCTATCAACCCATCGTCGACTGGCATGATCAGGTCGCGAGGCTCAAGGAGTTTCCAGAAGTATCAGAGGTGGCGGGCACGATCGATGATAGTGCGATCATCGAGCACATGGATAATCAACTGCCGATCACGTACCGTGGCATCGATACTGGAGATGCTGAGCAGATCGCCTCTCTGGATAAGCTCGTGATCAAGGACCTGGACCCGACAGCGACCGCAGAGATGGGGCTGGGTGCCAAGGCTCTGATTCTAGAGAGTCGCGCGAATCAGTTCGGGATCAATGTTGGGGACACGGTGCAACTCTACTCGACGCGTAATTTTGATGAAGTCTTCGAGGCGTATAAGAGAACGGAACGTCCGCGAGCGAGTGAGGAGTTCCGTGAGCAGATCGAGGGTGCTGTCACGATCCTGCGTGAGAAGCGTCAGATGAAGAAGGCGCCAGAGACCTTTCTGTATAGCGATCTGGTCGAGGCCTTTAACCTTCTCGTAGAGGTGCTCGACGCAGATGTGCGTGCTGGTGAGGCGACGACTATTGGTGATGTGCTCGACATCCTCGATAGTGGTGAGATCACCGGAGAGGAACAGGAGTACCGTCAGCTCGAGAAGGGCGCGGTGGCGAATATTGAGCGCCTCCTCCTCTACCATCTGGCTAAGATCGATAATACCCTGGACGATAACGCGGAGCTGAAGCGTCTCAAGTCGATCGTCCTGCCCAAGGATATCGAGATCGTCGGGATCTATCGGATCTCACAGCAGGTCGTCGCGCCTGACTTCTTCCTCCCTCTCCCCATCGCGCAGGAGCTCTCTGGTCTAGATGAGGGTGTGCATGCGCTTTCCCTCCGTCTCCAGGATGTTGATACCGCTGAGAGCTTTAGCCAGCGTCTCTATGATGAGCTAGACTTTGGCTGGTTCTCAGACAGCTGGATGACGCGGTATAGTGACTTCTTTGAGCTCATTCAGTTGGAGAAGAGTATGATGAGTATGGTTCTCTCGGTCGTGGCCGCTGGTGCGAGCTTTCTCATTACGATCGTGATGTTCTTAACGGCCTTACAGAAGCGTAAGGAGATCGGTGTCATGCTCGCGGTAGGGGCTAAGCCGATTCAGGTTTGTGGAATCTTCTTCGTGCAGGGGATCATTATTGGGGTGCTGGGAGTAGCGCTTGGGGTCGCATTGGGGTTATTGATTCTCCATTACCGTGCGGACATCCAGATGTTCTTCCTCATGCAGGGCATGGATATCTTCCCTGCGGGCTTCCAGGGGATGGACTCGCTCCCCGCGGATACGCCGCCGTCTCTCATCATGAAGGTGGGAGCTCTCGGGCTCTTCTTGTGTGCGACGGCACCACTCTTACCAGCCCTCTTTGCCTCCCGCACCGATCCAGCAAAAAGCCTTCGCGACCTCTAATCTTATGGAATACTGGATCAGACTGAAGGGTGAAAAGGTCGGGCCTCTCCGTGAGTGGGATGTCCGAGATAAGATCGAGTCAGGGGAGCTCACTGCTGAGGACCTGGCTTGGCATGATGGCCTCGAGACGTGGCAACCACTCTCGAGTGTCTCCGTATTTGCGTCCTCTTTCGCCCAAGAGGAGGACTTCTCAGAAGAGATTGAGATGGGGATCCTCCCTCCTGAAGACGAGGACATCGTACAGATGAGCACTCCTCCTACGCAGTACTGGGTGAGACGCGCCTTTGCTAAGGTGCTCGATATGTCGGTCTATCAGTTGGCTTTTAAGCTTTTTATCTTTGGCTTCGGTATCCCGCTCAATATTGGTTTAATGCTGATTGTGTGGTTGATTCCTTTTTGGCTCCTAGAGGGAATCATGATGATGCGGTTCGGGACGACTCTGGGGAAATGGGCATTGGGTCTAAGAGTAGAGCCTTTGCCTGGAGTAAGACCACTGAACTTTAATCGTTCGGTGATCCGTTCGGCCGCCTCTTGGTTTCTCGGTATGGCCTTAGGGACGGAGTGGTGCGTATTATCGATGATTGTCAGTTACTTCTCCTCTAAGGCGAGGGGGATTACGACCTGGGATTTGATCGCTAGGACTTATATTACGAGCTCGTTTGCCAAGCCACAGCTCATGCACTATTTTCGCTATGTTGGGATTCTTTTTCTCTCCTTCGCTACCTTCGCGACCACTATAACGAGCCATCAACCGACGCGAGAGAATGTGGAGGCCTTCATCTCACAATATGCCCCGGAGATTAAGGAACTCATGGAGACCTATCAACAACAGCAGGCTCCTACTGGTGAGTCACCCACAGAATAAAAGCTATGAAAGATATCGTATACTATGACCTAGAGACCCAGCGCAGTATCAGTAGTGTGGGGGGATACAGTCACATTGATCAGCTAAAGGTCTCTGTCGGAGTCGCCTATAGTACGAGAACGGGGCGCTACCATATCTTTGGTGAGGATGGGATGGATGAGCTCATCCAGATGCTGCTCAGCGCTGATCTCGTCGTGGGGTATAACCACATCGGGTTCGATTACAAGGTGCTCCACGGGTACACGATCTTAGACCTAGAGTCGCAGACGAATAATCTCGATATGATGTTGGATATCCAAGGTATCATTGACAAGCGGCTCAAGCTCGA
>WTJZ01000185.1 GCA_011524615.1 Akkermansiaceae bacterium
ACCTTCATCGCGTAGCCTTGGAGATTCTCAGGGGCGGAGGGGAGGTAGAGAGGGCGTTGGGCGGATTTTTGTTGCGCTCTAGGGAGGACGCCTTGCAACTTTTGGATGGAGAAGGCAGTGGTCAGATTCTGCCTTAATTGCTGTGCGATCGGGTCTTGTGGCTTGGAGTGGGTGGTAAACCCTTGTTCTGAGAATGAGATGTCACGGAGTACTTGCGCGAGATCGAGCTCTAGTCCGATATAGTTCAGGGTGAGGGCTGGCTCTGGTAATGGTAGGCGGATCGGGAGGTAGTTATGCTGATTCGCATAGTGGAGCGAGTATCCTCTGAGTGGCTTTTGTCCAGGGAGGCGCGTGAGCCCCTCGAGAGCCATAAAGATGTAACCAGATTCCTGAGACCAATGGAGGTTATTGACGAGTGGGTTGAGTGAGTGCTCTGCGCGGTAACGATTAGGATTAGCTAGGTTGAGCTCCTTAGGCAGTCCGACTGAGAAGTGCAGCGCGACGATCTCTCGGGGAAACCTATCGGGGGTCGCGAGCGTCACAGATTGGAGTCGTTGCTCGGACTCTAGATACAAGACGTCATCAGGGATCGGGTAGATCTGACCCTCCGTGTCCTCAAAGCTGAAGTCACTTAAGAATCCCGCCACTCGCGAAAAGGACAGAGTTTCGTCCCCTTTTTCATATCTGAGGCTTTCATGGAGGTAGGGTAGTTCTCCATATTTGAGCTGACAATAGAGGTACGTCTCAGCGGAGAGGAGAAGCGGCAAGAGGAGGAGAATGACGGTTAGGCGGTGCATTATAGATGGGCGGAGAGGCAAAAGCCAGTAGTCTGATAGCGTAGGTCGAACTGTTCTGGAGTGAGGGAGAGTAGTCCACAGACTGGTTCTGCGACTTGGTATTGACCATCCTTATAATCGAGGATCGAGATGAAGTGACCCATGCTTCCTAAGCGTACTCCGATGATCGCAGGAAAGGCGGAGTCCGGGTTAAGTTCATGCTCGAGATCGAGTGAGGTGGAGAGGCCTAGACTCTGTAGGTAGCGCATGAGGTACCATGCTTCTGTACCTCTCGCATAGGTATAGCACTGCTCAGTAATGACCTCCTCAGAGCTCGGTAGTCCGAGGTGTCGCAGTAAGCTAGCAGTAGATGCAGGGCCGCAACTAGATGATGTAGACTGGAGGCAGACTGGGCCGTCCCAAAGGTCTTGGAGTTGGGTACGGTCTAGCGGTGCCAGCAGGGGCTTAATGTAGGGAATGATTCCGACCGCGGTGAACCCTAAGAGAGGAAGGAGCAGAACCTGACGAGGGAGATAGCTAGAGATGATGCCTGCGGCTACTCCAGCAAAGAGAAGCGGGAGGTAACAGAGAATCCTCGTCGCACGGAGTGAGTAGAGTGCATGCCACTCAGGGAAAAACGGGAGGTAGTGTAGCACATAGAACACGGATGGGAGCCCCAGTATCACTAGGATCAGGAGTATGGATCTCGGGATTTTCTTATGATAGGTATACCCCACTTTAAACGCGACCAGCGAGAGTAAGACAGAGAGTAGTCCTGAGAGATCCATGGGCATGGGCGGCATTGTAATGGGTTTCCTCGCGTACGCGATATTTTTTGCGCACGATCTGTGGACGGGTATCTAGTATCATGAGGTGGAAGGTGAAAATGGAGGCTTGCAAAATATGCCAATATCGTGCAAACGTGCGCACATGGAATCGCACGAAGTACTGAAAGAAGCGTTCGAAAAAACGAGCCCTAAGGCCTTAGCCTCTGATCTAGGTGTCTCTCTTTCCCTCGTTTATAAGTGGGCTCAAGAACAATCAGAACTTGGTAGCGGGAGCCGTAATCCGCTTGATCGCTTACTAGGGATCATCAAGGCGACGGGTGATATGCAGATTATCCGATGGCTCTGCGAGGAATCTGGTGGATACTTTGTCGCAAACCCTCCTAGCTCATGTACTAAAGGGTTCGAGGTATTACCTGCGACTAGTGAAATCCTATCGAAGTTCTCGACGATGATTAATAAGATCTCAGAGGCGGCTCAGGACCAGTCCATTACGGAGGATGAGGCCGAGGAGATTCGACAATGCTGGGATATTCTGAAGGGATATACCGAGGGCTTCGTTCGCTGTTGTGAGGAGGGTGACTTCGAGCAAATGGAACAAGAGGCGGTTCTCGTCGAGAAGTAGAGGGGGCTACAGGCTCCGCTCATCAACGACCCATCTTAGGTAGATGGGTTCTTCTGTTGTGATGTTGTATTGGTCCTCCTGCTCGCCAGAGGCCTCGATCGTCACGCTTGTGTTACCGGTAGGAAAGGGGACGGATGTCCAAGTGGTGAGATCAGGGCTCGACTGGAGAGTATAATCCAGGTCTAAACGGTCTGTGGGGACTGTGACGGACCAACGGCGTGTTCCCTGTGGGGCAAAGACACGGTGCACCCCATCATGAGGAGAGCTGTTCCAGGCGTAGTGTGCTAGGTTAGAGATGCCGTCGAGGTTGGTGTCCTGCTCGATGGGAGCAGATTGAGCGGTGATTTCTCGCGCGGAGAAGTGGTTGCGCTGCCAATGAGTGTAGCTTTGTTCCCACTCATAATCAGTGAGGGTGACAATGAGTTGCGGGCGCTCGGTCTCGATTGCCCACTCGGAAGAGCGATAGGCGAGATAATTAAAGGGATCGGTGGCTCCAGTAGTAGAGACGATGGCGATACCGTAGTTAGGGAGTTCTCCTGATTGCCATTGAGTCACGATCGAGGAGAGGTCTGCTATCATTACGGGCCCTAGTTCGGTACTCCCATCTATCATGACTGTATCAGTGGCTGTCGGATCATAGAGAGAGCCTGCGAGTCCAGTCGTACTGGTCCAGGTCGAGGTCTCATCCCAGTCAGTAGTGACGGGATGGATACCGATGACATGTTGCTCATTAGCGAGGTTTAGGGTGCTGCCACTATCATGCATATCCGCTAGTGTTAGGCTGAGGGATGCCGCGGAGAGGGGGATGTCTGAGAGGGATTGGAGGTCGAACTTGATGAGGGTGACTCTTCTACTACCATAGATCACTTGAGTCAGGAGAGTGGAGTCACCCAGCGTGGTGTCATCAGGGAGGTCCTCTCGGAGAGTGAGATCCTGTGTGGCGGGGAGTGAGATCGTAGTCGACTCCTGTGCGGGACTGGTCAGATCGAGGTATTGGGAGGAGGGTTCTGCACTCCATTGGGACCAGGCTAGTGGGATACCTGCTACCTCAAAGGTCTGCGGGTAGAGTGAACTAGCGGCGGCATAGAGGTTGTAATCCGCCGTATGAGTTGTGTCAGGTACTTGCCAGAAGAGGGCTGTTCCCTCGGTCTCCAGTGAGCATCCCGTTACCGTCCAGTTCTGAGGGTAGACCGTGGTAGTGGCTCCTGTCTCCCAGTCTCGTAGGTAGTGACCATCCAGGTCGTAAATCTGGATCTGACTCTGTCGATTACGATGGAGCGTGCAGTCTGTCAGGGTAACGCCCTCTGTATTGGTCACAGTGACTCCAGCCTCTCCATTGTCATTGATGTGACAGTCTGCGATGGTGATCGGGCCAAGGTTGACCTCGAACTTTAATCCATTCGTCCTGTTATGTGAAAAGGTGCTCTCTCTGACGAGGATGTCTCGGTTATCGTAATCGAACCAGAGACCACGGCAGAGGTTGTGGTCAAAGTTGACTCCCTCGATCAGCGCATTATGCGTGCGGTAGAGCCGGTTACCGACCCAACCGAAGCGAAAGCCGACCCAGTCTCCCCGCCAGTTGTTGCCACTGGAGACGAGTCCAGTCAGATGGGCGTTCTCCAGCGCGTAGGTCTCGAGTCCCGCGATGCCATTATCACTTAGGGTCGAGTCTCGCACCGTAACATGATGGATCCCATACGTGGTAGTGAGTGCGCCCTCGGTGATGTCGGTCCCTCTGAGAGAGAGGGCATTGCCTCCATGTAGTCTGAACTGGCAGTTGTCGATGCAGAGGTGCTCTCCTTGAGTAAAGCGTACTGCTCCAGTCCCTAGGAGATGACTCCCTCCATGGGTAAAGGTGAGATTACGGAGGGTGATGTTATGGAGGCTCTCCGCGGAGATGAGGTGTGCTCGCTCACTGATTTCGACTGATGAGGGGAGGGTCGAGGTGTGTAGGTAGAGGAGATCCTGGTCCTCATCGACCCAAAAGCTTTCAGGCGTGGCATTTAGTTGCTCGTATGACATGACTTGAGTGATCACTCGATCATCGATCGTGACGATCTCTCGTCGTCTCAGTAAGGGTTGATCGATTAACCATGCTTGTTCATAGGCTGTACCACCAGCAGGAATCTCGGTGACCTCTCCCCAGTCGTATACCCAGTCTGTAGTATAGAGGTCCTCCCCGACACTATTCCATGCCGAGTACTCCTCTGCCCCTGTTATAACGGCTGCATCCCCTAGCCCCTCCAGAATTAATGGCGCTCTACTGCCTAGCGGGGTAGTGTAGGAAGAGAGTGCATCTAAGGACTCTCGATAGACTCCATCATGGAGCAAGAGACGGACGCCCTCGTAGGATTCGTAGTGAGACTGCGCCACTGTGAGTGCATGATTAATCGTGAGAAAGGGTGTGTCGATGCTCCCATCCGCGGAGTCGCTGCCAGTGGGTGAGACGTAATAGGTGGTGATGACGCGCTCTTCCTGCACTTCTGCTCCTTGGATCGTGTAGGGGATGGGGCCGTGTTGAGAGGTCGGGTGCGTCATCGTGATGAGCATGGCGGGATTCTGCCCCGTATAGGTATCATATTCTCGGCTTCTAAAGGTGACACTGGAGTAATAATCACTCCCGTCATTGGGTACCGTAGCCGTGACGAGTAGTCCGTAGTTCGGGAGGCTCCCATTGGCCCATGATTCGGCCAGCCCTCCAAAGCCTGCGACCTCGATCCGCCCATCATCTCCATATTCGAGAAGGTGTTCGACCGTTGGCGTCTGCTCGTAGTGGACTCCTGCGATCGGGGTGAGCCAGTCGCTCTCGAGCGCTCCCTCAGTCCAAGGCATCAGCACGCGGTGAAAGCGTAGAAGCATCTTTCTGCCCGTGAGTTGCTCCTGTGTGAGCCCGCCGCCTCCTTGATAGTTAATGAAGAGGCTCAGTGCAGCGCTCTCCACGGTATTAGCTCCTCCCTCATAGGAGTAATTGAGATCTACCGCCTCCAGCGGAAACTGCATCAGGGTATGGGGCCCACCAAAGGTAACCGCGAGCGTCTCCCCGACAGATTCACTCGATGACGAAAAGTACGTGTCGGCCGCTGCTGGTAAGCTATAATCAGAGCTCACTAGAGATCCCGAAGGTTGAGCAAAAAGCGATCCTAGTAACATTACCCCATAACCCAAAATACGCATACTCACTAAGTTACCGCGATCCCACAGAGAGTAAAAGTGTATTCTCTGACTTCTAGGAGAGTGACCTTACGCGAGCCTAACGGGTGCATTTTTGCGTCTTGATATGCTTAAATATGCAAAAAGAAGAGTCTCTGCTACGCTTAGCGTCAATGTAGAAGGGAGTCACTTCTATGGATCATATGAAATCATTTGCTATCACCATCTGTGCCACGGTATCGTTGGTTACGAATTACGCTTTTGGAGAGCGAGAAGAATATTACACGCCA
>WTJZ01000109.1 GCA_011524615.1 Akkermansiaceae bacterium
CTCACTGATGGAGAAGACTACGAACTCCTCTTCACCATCTCTCCCGAACTCGCCCATCTGCTAGATAAGGCCACTTATACCCAAATCGGCACCATCACCACCGACACCCCTCACTCTCTCGAAGGAGGTTGGGATCATTTGTGCCAATCGTAGACACATTCCCTAACCCTATATCTAAGCTAAAGGTTTAGAAAGCATCGGAGCCAACGGTTGACCAGATTATCCTTATCGGAGAGCTCTATACTATGGTAATAAGCCTTTCTCTGCTGCCTATTCCATATCATGATCGATAGACACTCACTGAGGCTACTTCTGGTATCGATGACGTTCCTTACGTCTCATCAGAGGCTCCTCTAGGTGCTTCCAGGAGTAGTGAGCCATGAGATAGAGGAGGTATCCCCCCGCAGCGAGGCGGACGAGATAGAAGTAATCAGGCCCCCCATTCCAAGGAAAGAGGAAGAACGCGACCTTGCCCAGTAGGAGCATGGCGAGATTATGGTACACATAGTACCCATAACTCCGCTTACCGATATACTGAATGATCGGGTGCTCTAGAATCGCCTGCCCCACACCTCCAAACCCGCGAACACAGAGCCCCACTATACAGGTCGAACAGACCGCTAGAATGGTCTGTTGTAGTGTCTGGACCTCAGATGGCAATTCCCCAGGATAGAGATGGTAGCGCAAGATAAGGTAGGCCGTTAGAGAAAGTCCCAGCCCCCAGTAGAGCCACTTCTTCACGGGAAGTCGACCTGACTCGTGTAAATACGCCAACAGAGCTCCCATACAGAGGTGATCCGTCAGGAACCATGGCAACTTATCATCCATCGCTCCACTGAAGCATGGCACCCCAAAGTAACCAATATAGCGCGAAGCAGGAGCCATGAGTGCGATCATCATCAAGGCGTAAGGCAAGAACCGCCGAGGAATAAACAGGATCAAGAAAGGCCAAAAGGCATAAAACTGCTGGTCCACTGCCAGCGTCCAAAATTGATCCGCGCCCCCTGGCCAGGCCCCCTCACGCGCAAAGTGAATGTTAGACGAGTTCGTCAGATACCATAAGAGGTTCTCCAGTACCTCTGAGTGCAAGATCAAGCAATAGAGCAATAAGGCCGCTAAGTAAGCAGGCATAAGCCTCAACAGTCGACGAATCGTAAAGGAACGCATGAAGTGGCCGAGACTCGTCGTCCCAATCGCGATCTTCTCCCTCCCCCTTAGTAATATACGCGTGATCAGGTAACCTGAGAGCGAGAAGAAGACAAACGCCCCCATCTCAAACGGGATCGGGAGGTGCACCTTGTGTACCGTCCAGTGATGGATCACAATGCTCAACAAGCAAAGCGCTCGCAACCCGTCGAGTTGCGGCATCTGGTTCATCTTTACTCGTGATTGCTCCGCCATATGATCAGGTTTCTTGCCCTATCAAAGAGCCTCTGCCAAGGCTCGAATAGCAAGATTGATCAATTCACCTGGCTCACCCTTGGACTGCACCGTTCCACTCTCATCGAGCAGAATAATCGAAGGCATGTCTTGAACCTGATACAGCTCCGTAACCTGTGAGTCACGATCATAGAGATGTACTCCATAGGGGCGCCCCTCGCTAGTCACAGTAGAGATCAAGACTAACTCCCCGCCACTCTGATGCAGGAGATCTGCCATATCTGACAGCACCCCATCCAGCACCTGCCCCGAGGGCTGAAGCTCTCCAAGAAACGCCAATGCGACCATGCCAGAGCGGCCCTCATGCTCGAGACGCCACTCCACCCCGGTCTGTAGCTTAGAAACAAACGTAGGAGCAGTGCCCCCCTTACTCAGGTATCTGATCCCAAAGATCTGTTCCCTGATCATATCCTGACAGAGCCGTCCCTCGAATGTACTTTCCGCAGGAACCTGGATGATCGCTTGCTTCAGTACCTCTAACCGACGGAGGCGGACCTCTGACTCATCCCCAATCTGTTGCAGCGCGAGACTCAGCGCGAGATTTGCCAGCCCCCGATCCGCATCCAAGGGAGCATCCGTCGCTACCTTCTCCATAAACTCGATATCCCGTACCGAGGCATAGGGATACATCTTCATACAGAGCGCGCCCGCCCCAGCAGTCTTATAGTGATAGCGTAGGAGCGCATCGCGGACCACCTCTCCTTCATTTAACTCAGGACCTGACTGCAAGAAATGAGGCATCGTATCAAACAGCCAGCCAATATAAGGGACGACCTCCTGATCTGCGAGCCTGCCTCCTATTTCATGATAGAGACGACGTGCGGCCATCTCATCCGAGGGACGCTCCTCGGACAGCTTCTGCCGCACTGTCTCGCTCTCTGCGATCTCCATCTGGACCTTCCACTGCTCGATCGACTGCTCGTACTCTGAGATCACATTATCCGCCCGCTCTATCTGCGCCTCACTACGCACTAGAACGATCGCGATAACTACCAGCAATCTCAACATAACTCCATTCATGCACTAGTTCCCACCTGAGAATCAAGACGGAATCTCGTCACACCATGCATCAGCAGAGAGTAAATACCCTCTCTCATCAAATCGTACCCCCTCAGCTCTGAGTAACTGCCACTTCTCCGACTCTGTTGAGACCTCTCCTAGATACCCTCCCATAAAGCCATCTGCACGGATCACACGATGACAGGGAACCTCAGGTGCATACGGATTCCGCCTCAAGGCTTGGCCGATCGCCTGTGCCGAATTCACCCCCACTGCACGCGCAACGACACCATAGCTCACCACCTTGCCCCGAGGAATCCTCTTCACCACCTCATACACCCGTTGCTGAAAGTCCGTCATCCTCTCCTCCCATACCTCACAACCCTCTCGGTAACAAGAGCTGAAATAACCAGCGCAAGGAGCTAACAAAGAATGCACCACAAACGAAAATCGCCATCTCCCCGGCAAGAGGGAAATGGCGACGCTATGAGAACTCTAGCAGAGAGCGGGCCAACTCTCTCCTACAGATCGGATTAGAACTTAGCGATGAACGTCAGACGTGCGTTAATTGGCGCGCCTACTGTCGCTTGGTGTGTAGAGTGTGATGATGGATAGTAATCCGTATCGAAGAGGTTCTCCACATTGAGTTGGAGTCTCTGATTATCGTTGAAGTTATATCCAGCAGCCGCGTCTACACGAACGTAGCTAGGGAGAGATGATGGACTACCATTTCCTGTAAGCGTCTCTCCTTGATAGATCACACCAAGACCGAGACCGACCTTATCGTTAAGTTGGTAGCTATTCCATACTGAGAAGGTATTATATGGAAGCTCACGAGGACGAACATCACTAGTCGTCTCTCCATCGAGGTAACTGTATCCAGCACGAACACCCCATTTATCAGTAAGAGAACCATCAAGGGTCGCTTCGAATCCTGAAATCTCAGCTTCAGTGATCACTTGCTCACCGTTTACTAATTGTGCATAGTCTTGACCATTATTGAAGACTGCTGCCGTGAGGCTGAGTCCTTGGCTCATGTCATACTTAACACCAGCTTCTAAGTTAGTGAACTTGTCTGCATCAAGATCTGCTCCAGCGGTAGCAAATTGACCACCACTCTTTGGCAGGAATGTTTCACTGTACGTAGCATACAGTGAGAGGCCTTCTTGAAGCTTGTAGACAAGACCGACACGTGGAGCGACGTTTGACTGAGATTCGCTAGCTTCTGTACTAGCGCCTGTAGAATCATAACTGGTCGACTCGATGTCGAAGCTATCGAAACGTGCACCAACGATAACATCAAGGTTATCAAGAAGTGCGATCTCATCTTGTGCGTAGAATGAGAAGACATTTACCGTTGCCTCTGTTCGGTCACCAAAGTCAGAGTAAGTGAAGCTGTCTGTTCCATTCGCATCCACGATTGATCCATTAGAGAGGCTGAAGCTCCCTGCGTCGAACCACTGTTGGTCACGATCTGTGGTAGCAGATAAACTCTCCCAAGAAGTATGGTTACGGTCGTTGTTGTTAGAGGTCGCGATGAACTCAGTACCGAAGAGAAGCTTGTGCTCGATCTCCCCTGTTGTCACGAGACCTTGGAGATCAGCTGAGAGTACAAAGCGGTTACGCTGGGTCGTATCTTCATAACCATCGAGCTCCACTTGGTTCGTTGACTCATCATAGTCAGAGGCGTAAATGTTAGCGTAGAGCTTATCATGCTCAGAGTATTGCACGGTCGCGTTTGCCTTCCATGACTCATTGAACTGATGGCTAAGAGTCGCACGGAGGATGTCGGCCGTGTGTGTAGAGTAGTTTAACTCAGAGTCACCAAAAACAGTACCTGAAAGCGCCTCTACAGGCTCCCCATCAGCACCTGTTGGGATACCACGGTCGATGAAACGCTCTTGATCAAGACGCTCGTATGAAGCGGTAAGGGTCGTCGCATCGCTCAGCTCGAACGTGTAAGTAGGATTGATCGCGATCTCGTTGCTGTAGAAGAAGTCACGGTGGTTCGCGAGGTTATCATATGCGAGGTTCAGACGGAACGCTTGGTTGTCAGCAACTGTTGCATTGTAGTCGAACCAACCGCTTGTCGCGCCAAAGGAATCGACACTCCCTTGGATCTGAGAGAAGTCCTCCCCAATCTCAGCCTTCTTGAGAACACGGTTCAGAACACCACCAGCACCACCACGTCCGAATGTGAGAGCATTTGGCCCACGGAGAACCTCTACTTGCTCTACATTATAGAGAGGGCGGTAGTACTGCACGTCATCACGTACCCCATCTACGAAGAAGTCAGCCGTAGAACGCACCCCACGGAAGACGACCGCATCACGGTGACCTTCACCCTGTGAATTATTCACCCCTGGTGTGTAGTCGATGATATCAGCGACACTATTGATCCCTTGCTCCTGGATCTGCTCCGCCGAAACCACTGAGAGAGATTGTGGCGTATCAATAAGAGCCGTTCCTGTCTTGTAAGCGCTTACTTGGTTAGCAAGTGCTGACTCACCTGTTACCATTACGACTTCCTCAAAGTTTGCCGAGGCTCCTGATACGAGAGCAGGAAGCGCAATCGTCTTAAGCGTGTTGATAAATTTAGTGTACTTCATATGTATGCCACTCTCATATTGAGACCCGTTCTCAATTGCAAGCGGAAAATAGTCTTTTTTGAGAATTAATCTCAATAACGAATTTTTACACTCAATAGAGCTGGATCAAGGTCTCCCGAACGCTCTCACTAAAGAACGCAGTACAAGGCACCTCATAACCACAAAGAGCTCTAAGAGCACGAAGAGGTATTTCTTCTTGAGACACAGTTTTATAAACCGCTAAGGCGCCAAGACGCTAAGTTGTATTGCTGATTTTGGATTTTGGGGGAGCTCTGAGATCACAAAGAACTATTCATAAATCTGATGAGATATCGCTAACTGCCCCCTTACTCTATGAAGAGTCCACCATCACTATCAATCAATCCTTCGTGGCCTTAGTGCTCTTAGTGGTTTATCCTAAAAAAATTCCGCGCAATTCCGCGGACCAACTCAAAAAACACAACCTCTCCACCAAAAGTCCCTCCGTGGCCTTCGCGCTCTTAGAGAACGAAGTACCAGGCACCTCATAACCACAAAGAGGGATTTATTCTTGAGACACAATTTTATAAACCGCTAAGACGCCAAG
>WTJZ01000131.1 GCA_011524615.1 Akkermansiaceae bacterium
TAATTTTATTGTATGTCCGAACACCCAAAACGATTATTACTTATTTTTCTCAAGGAGCCGATCGCTGGAAAGGTGAAGACGAGGTTAGCGCAAACGGTAGGTGCTGAGGAGGCGGCTCGGATCTATCAGTCCTTAGTGTCTGTGCTCATCCAGCAGTTACAGTGGATGCCGGATACAGAGTATCGATTCTGCTTTGCGCCAGCAGATGCGGGGGAGGCGATGCAGTTTTGGCTGCTCCCTCAGTTATCGCATCGTCTCGAGGAGGGTCAGGTGGTTCCTGTGGGCGAGGGTGTGCCTGCAGTGAGCTTTGCCCCCCAGTGTGAGGGAGATCTAGGGGAGAAGATGGAGGACGCCTTTCGACAGGCATTTGCTGAGGGGTTTGAAGAGGTCGGCATTATCGGGACAGATTGCCCCTATCTCTCGGCACGGTGGATCGAGACAGCTTGGCTGAGTGGTCGAGGTCGTGATCTGATCGTTGGACCGACTTATGATGGGGGGTATTACTTCCTAGGGATGAAGCAGTTTACGACCGCTCCCTTCAGAGGAGTGCCATGGAGTGCGGATAATACACTGGCGAAGACCCTTGAGCAGTGCGAGCAGGCGGGACTTTCGGTCCTGCAGCTCCCTCCTCTAGGTGATATTGATTATGAGGAGGATTGGTTACAGGCGCTAGAGAGTCCTCTAGGGCCTAAGCTGAAGAAGGCGCTAGAGCAGGCGATCTGAGGAGGCTGGCTCTCTAGACGACCGACTTTCGGTAGAGTGACAGAGTGGGGAAGAGCCCTACGATGAAGAGTACGAGCGTGATACTGCCGAGCGTCAGGAGCTCTCCCGGTGCGAGCTGCCATGCGGTGATGATGAGTCCGGTCTTTTGATAGATATAGGGGGACAGACCCTGTACGGTGAGATGGCCAGCGAGGGCCCCTAGACTGACTCCGGTGAGGATCAGGAGGGAGACCTCATAGAAGAGGAGGCGCATGATCTCTGTTCTGGTCGCACCTAGACTGCGGAGGGTGAGCAGGGTGCGCTCACGTCGCTCTACGGCCTGATAGAGGGCGAGGACGATCACGATACTGGAGACGATGATGACTCCGATGGTGACGAGGAGGAGCAGCTTCTGAAAGGGGGCGAGATAGATGCGGGAGAGTGAGAGGATCTCATTGATAGGCACGGCCACCATCAGGTTAGGCTTCTTCTGGAGCTCATCCAGCATCCAGAGTCGGAGGCCTGCGGACTCTAACTGGACGAGGATGGAGGTGACTTCTTGTTTGATCGGGGTGGACTGGCGGAAGACGTGGTGGATCGACTCCTCTGCATGGTGTACCTTCCATACGGCGGAGATCGGGATGTAGATCGCGCGGTCGTGTGCTTGTCCTGTCGGCTCTAGGATGCCGACCACATGGTAGGTAAAGTCCGTGTGCACCTCTGCCCCAGGGACGGTGATGAGTCCATGCGTCCCGTGGAAGGTGTCTCCCATACTGAGACCAGTTTCGGCAGCGACCTGCGCGCCGATGACGGCTTGATAGGTTCCTTTTTGGAACGCCTCGCCTTCTCGGAACTGCATGAGAGGAGTGCCGGCATAGTTCTGGAGGTCAAAGAGGTGTGGCTCCGTTCCGACGATACGGTATCCCTCGTAGTTATCTCCTAGGCCAATGGGGACTGCGGCCTTGACTCGCTTATCTTTGAGTAGCTCCTCGTAGTCGGAGTAGAGGATGTTACCACTGGGCATGCCGAGGTGGTAGAGGGAGCTGAGGACGAGTTGCATCGCTCCGCCCTTGGCTCCGATGATGAGGTCGAAGTCTCCAGCCCCTTTCTTTAGCTCTCCCTCGGACTGATGGCGGACGACGAGGAGGAGTACGGCGAGGGTAGTAGGGAGGGCGAGAGCGACGAGGGTCGCGATAGTGACAGCCCGCTTCGACCAGAGGAAGCGCCATGCCATGGAGAACAGGTTCATGATGCGACCCTCCCTTCTGTCGTCCACTGGAGGAGATCTGAGATCTCTTGCTGGCTGGGGAACTGTGAGGCGAGATGACGGTCGTGGGTGACAAAGATCAGGGCAGCCTCCCGCTCAGTGGAGAGGTCTCGTAGGAGATCGCAGATGAGATGGCCCGTCTCAGAGTCGAGCGCACCTGTCGGCTCATCAGCGAGAATGAGTGCTGGGGATTTGACCAGAGCGCGGGCGATGGCGACCCGTTGACGCTGTCCGACACTGAGCTCTGCAGGGTAGCGATGCGCGAGATCAGCGAGCCCCACGCGGTCGAGGAGCTCCAGTGCATTCTGCTGACTCTTGCGGTCGGAGAAGTAGTGCCCCATCGCTACATTCTCCATCGCGGTAAATTCGTCGAGCAGCTGATAGGTCTGGAAGATGACGCCGATGTGGTCACGGCGGAGGAGGTCTCGCTGTGTCTCCTTCATCCCGACGAGCTCTTGGCCGAGTACTTGGAGAGAGCCAGAGGTGGCAGGAACAAGCCCACAGAGGAGGTTCAGTAGGGTGGACTTCCCTGATCCACTGCGCCCGAGGAGTGCGAGTTGTTGCCCTGATGAGAGCGACCAGTCGGCGAGCGCGAAGGGCTGCTCGGCGTAATGCGAACAGCGTACATGTGAGAGGGAGATCGCGGACGAGGGGGACATGATAGAGAAGCAATAACGGTTCGGGGAAGAAAGGTAAACGAAAAGCACAAAGTTTTCCGCTTTCCTCATTGTCGAATGACGCATCCCCCCTTACTCTGCCTCTTATGCATCGTTTTTCTTCACTTTTAGTCCTAGTCCTCATGCTCGTGGGAGGTACTCGTGCGTCTGCGGAGTGGAATACGGTTTACCACATGAACCAGCGGTACGTCTCGCTCTCTCAGATACCACAGTATTATCGAGAATACGCCTTCACACGCTCTCAGCCGACGGGGAATGTGATCCGATTTACTTCTAACATGAGTCACGGTAAGACGATCATGGACTTCCAGCTCGGGTCGCCGAACGTGTACATGAATGGGGTTAAGTTTAACTTCTCCTTCCCGATCGTCTATAAGGATGGGCGCTATCTGGTGTCCCAGATTGACCTCGTGAAGCTGATCAATCCGATCTTACGCCCCTCATACATTGATCAGTCTGCACGTGTCCGTACCGTCGTCTTAGACCCTGGTCATGGAGGGAGAGACCCTGGCACCGTGAATAATTATGGGTATGAAAAGGACTTCGCACTGAAGCTCGCTCAGAAGGTGAGAGCTAAGTTAGAGCAGGTAGGCTTCCACGTCGTGATGACGCGATACGGGGATCAGAGCCTAGAGCTAGAGGATCGCGTCAGGATCGCGAACCGTACTCAGGATGCTATCTTTGTCAGCCTCCACTTTAACTCCGTCTCAGGTGGCGGAGCAGAGGGGATAGAGACCTTTACTCTCTCACCTCCAGGTAGTGCGACCTTTGGTCGCGCATTGCGCACCTCTGACCTGACCGTACGTGCGGGGAATGCTAAGGATACCTCTAACATCGCACTCGCTACCGCGATCCATGGTCGTGTGATCAGTCGACTAGGGGCTAAGGATAGAGGGATCAAGCGACACAGTGAGCTCTACGTCCTCCGCGGGATCAAGCATCCCACTATTCTCTTCGAAGGTGGGTTCATGAGTCATCCAGGAGAGGCGCTCAAGATCAAGTCTGATACATACTTAGATCAGATGGCTCACGCCATCTATGAGGGGATCGTCGTCTACAAGACCGCGACAGAGAGACGATAAGGACGACGAGAGAGGTGTTTGGAGCCTATTTCGTCTAATTTAGATAAAAACAGGGGGCGCTATACGTTATATAGGCAACTCATTCTTATACATGAAAACGATCTATTGGATTATCGCCGTCGCGGTCGCCTTTGTCCTCGGAGGGCTTGGCGGACGCTCATTGGAACAAGCGTCCACATCAGCAGATGTGGACTCCGGTCAGACTAAGTCGTACCGACCCGCCGTGGTGACTGAGACCTCAGGGAGTGCGCAGGTTAGTGATCGTGGTCTCTCTGGTTCTGGAGAGGGTGACGGTGTGGTGATGCAGTTACGAGGATTCTTAGATTCACTCGTGAACTATAGCACCAGTGACCTTCAGAGTACTCTGGAGGAGCTTAATCCGCGGGAGAGCCGTGAAGACCGGTTCAAGGCGAACCTCCTCGTCAGTCACTGGGCTGAGATCGATCCAGAGGGTGCTCGTAACTTCTTGGAGGGGGATAATGAGCTGGAGGACTACTTCAGCGCGACCATGATGGGGGTAGTCTACTCGACCTGGGCTAAGTATGATGTCGAAGCCGTTGCGGCTTCTATCGAGAACTCCGATACGGATAAGAAGTTTTTGACCTCCCAATCGATCAATATGGTGAGGCAATGGGCCGAGAGCGACCCCGCACGCGCGATGGATTGGCTCCAATCCTTTGATAAGGATAAGGCGCACAAGGGCCCGTCCTATACCTATATCCTCGAATCAGTTGCAGAGAACTCTCCTGCTGAGGTGAGCCAATACCTCGAAAAGCTCGAGGGCAGTGAGTACTATCGATACGGGGTCAGTGGCGCGGCCAAGGTCTGGGGACGTGACGAGAACTGGAGTAATGTGGAGCAAAACCTCGCCTCTCTCCCTGAGGATGCACAGGCAAAGGCTCGCATCGATGCTCTCTACAGCTTTACTAAGGTCGATCCATATGAGGCCTCGGCACAGATCAGTAATATCGAGGAGGCCTCCCGTGAGAAGAATGCGCTCGTCGAGTATGCGGTCCGCTTCTTTGATGACGAGAATCCGGGCCAAACCCTCGAATGGGCCCTCTCTAACGTCACCGAGGGCCACATGAACCGTATCTCTAACCGTGTCGTAGGCCCATGGATCAGTGAAGAACCAAACGAAGTCGCACAATGGGTTCTCACTCAACCCAATGATAAGGCCACCCGCATGATCGCAAAACGTGTTCTCAATAATGAAGACGTCAGCTCAGGGCTCAAGGATCAGATTAACCAGATGATCGAGAACTAGGTCTATCTGAGCATAATACAGCCATAGAGCAGGGAACCACCACGAGCTCTAAGTACCGCTGAGGTGTGCTTAGAGATGAACCGCGAAAGACGCGAAAGGGCGCGAAATTTTTTGGTTTGAGTTGTGGTTAAGCTGCTTGATGTGGTCCGCGGAAATGCGCGGAAGGGCACGGAATTTTTTGGAGGGTTAACCATTAAGAGTATAGCTCCCCCAAATCCAAAATCAGCAATACAACTTAGCGTCTTTGCGCCTTAGCGGTTTATTAAACGGTGTCTCAAGACCAAATACCTCTTCGTGCTCTTAGAGCTCTTTGTGGTTAATAGAAGCCATGTACTACGTTCTTTGATGAGAGCTCTCGGGAGTTCTTGATCCTGCCCTTTTGTTCGAACCGCGCTAATTCCGTCCTTTCTGCGAAAGAAAGCTATTATTTTTATGTCATTGTGTTGTTTTTTATCGCGTAGAGGTCGGTATTTTATCCGAATGGAGACTGCCTAGTTGACGTGTCAG
>WTJZ01000279.1 GCA_011524615.1 Akkermansiaceae bacterium
TGATCACTGTGGAGATGGATAAGCGGGTGCAAGTCCCCATTGCTAAGGACTCCAACGAGGTAGAGGACGCTACTGGTCGGATCGTCATTAACATCTACGAGAACGGCGACGTTATGGATGCTAAAGGTAAGACGACCTTTGATAGTGATAATGACCTGATCGACTACATCGACACGCAACGCGAAATGGCAGAAGGCCTAGGGCATAAGCCTAAGCTCCACCTACGTGGCGACCGTCGCGCGGTCTTCCGTGAAGCGCGAAGAGTTATTAACTGCGCCGCCAAGGCTGGGGTCGCAGATGTTCGATTCGCCTCCTTCGTTAATAGTATGGGGAACTATTAATCACTCTAGAGAACCATCCCCCCTCTGAGAGTGAGCCTCCGTGCTCCTCTCTCCTCATATTTACAGATAACCCTTTCCGCACCCCCTTTATTGCATCATGGCTAGAAAAAAGAAAAACTCCGCTCTGGAAGCAGACGAACCAGGTCTCGATATCTCCTCCCTTATTGACGTATGTTTCCTGCTTCTGATTTACTTCATCGTCTCTACGAGTATTAAGGCCTCTGAGCAGGATGTAAACATGATGCTCCCTTCTCCTGGCGCTCCTACAGAAGACGACAGCCAAATTCAGCCATTCTTTATTAAGATCGATTCTAATGGTGTAATTTGGCAGGGTGCAGGTGGTGCCTCAGAGCAGCTGGACTCTGACCCTGATGATCGTGATGTCCCACTCCTCAGCCAGCGCATCGAGCTCTACAAGCAAGGGTGTGACCTCTCTGGTGATACTCCCGTGGTTCAGGTAAAGATCAGCGGAGACGCAAAGCAGCAGCGCGCGGTCGACTGCCTTAACGCCCTCGCGAAGTTTGATATTACCAGTGTAACCTTTACGGATCTGATGGACTAAAAAGGTGATTCGCCTCTGGAGTGCGCTGTTGCGCTACTCCATGAGGCAAGCAACGATGATTTAAGAAAATAGAGATAATGAAATCTACAGTATTTATAAAGTCCCTTGCGTTCGCAGGGGTTGTGGCGTTTGCACCCGTCGTATCTGCACAGAATGTGCAGAGCGTCTTTACGCAGAGTGTTGAGAAGATGAAAGCCAGTGATTGGCAGGGTGCGTATGACGAGATTAACTCGCTGCTGGAGTCCAAGGATCCAGAAGGCGCGCTCCGTAAGCATGGCCCAATGTATGGTGTGTTCTACTATAACCTCGGTATCTGTCTGGATAACCTAGAGAAATACGAGGAAGCAGCAGAGGCGTATAACCAGTGTTACGAGCTCTTCCCTAACGATCCGACTAAGCCAAACTCAGTCAACTTCTACCGTACCTACTCCCTCTTTAAGCGTGGAGAAGCTCTAACCCGCTCAGAGGACTTTAGTGATGCCGCTAGCTGTTACGAGACCTTCATTAAGGAGGCCAAGGGCGATAAGGCATCCAGCAAGACGAACTGGGCAAACTGCTACATTAACTATTCCATCGCCCTGTTTAAGCAGGGTGAGCTCCGCGAGGGGCTGAAGCAGTACGAGGTCGCACTGAAGAACCAAAACAAGTTCCTCACCCCTCCGACCTCCATCTTTAAGGCCTTTGACGCCTTCACCACCGCAGCGCTGGAGAAAAATGATGAGAAGATCGTTCTAAAGTTCCTCGGTGACTACCGCTCTAAGCTCATCACAGACCCCTTTACCATTAGTCAGTATTCCCGTGGCTTGATCGGTAAGGCTTCACAAGCGGTGCAGGCTAACATGGATACGCTTCCTCTGGAGCTTCTCGCCCTGGTCCCTAACACTGACGAGTCCATTAACAACCTCTCTGCTCAGCTACAGACGCTTAAGGGCGCTAAGCTCAGCCGTCCACTACGTGATGGGTACATCCTGGTCGCCCCAGACTACATTAAGAAGTTATCCGACAACCTTAAGGATCAGGCCCGCAGTGATGAGCCTAACGAGTCCTTTACGCTGAATCTCACCGCTTTCCTATGGGGGAAGACGGGCAACTACTCTGCCGCCTTTGCTGCCTATGAGGAGCTGGAACTCCACTATTCCAATGTGAAGAACCGTGAGAAGAACCTCTTCGCCCTTGTTCAGGCGGCGAGCTCTATCGGTAATGTGGACGCGACCGCTAAGTATGGACAGACCTTCCTCAATGACTTCCCTAACAGTGAGATGATGGGCGACATCGAGAAGCTCATGCTCTCTGGACTCTATGCGAACAAGGAATACGATAAGTGTATTGAGATCGCATCCGCCATCCTTCCGTCACTAGAGAGTGGGTCTCCTTCGCACGAGCTCGCGACCTTTGTCCGTGGTGGCTCCCTGTTCTATAAGAACGATCCAGTAGCCGCGCGCACGGATCTAGAGCAGCATAAGAAGGATTACCCAGATAGTGACTATGCGATCGAGCGGGACTACATGATCCCCTCTGCTAACACGCGTCTGGGTCAGTTTGAGACTGCGGCAGACCAGCTGGACGAGTTCTTCGCTAAGCATAAGGACTCTGGGTCACCGTTCCTTCCATACGCGCTCTTTGACCGTGCAAACTGTGCATACTCCCTTAGCGATGATGATACCGCCCTTGATAAGATCGGTCTTCTGGAGAAGGACTACCTCGGGGCGCCGATCATTCCGGCAGCCTTTAACCTGAAGGGTAACGTCCTAGAGTCTAAGGAAGATTACACCCGCGCAGAGGACTACTATAAGCGTGCCTTTGAGAAGGCCGAGCAAGCAGGGAACAAGGGGGTAGCCTCTGAGTCTCTCTTCTACCTTGTCGGCTTACTCAGCGAGTATCCTGGTGAGGGTGATCGCTCTGCAGATGCGGTAACATACTATGACCAGTATTGGGGCGGTTACTCTGATGGCTCTCCATACCAGGCGCAAGTAGCAGTAGTGGCCTACCCTGCCCTGAAGAAGCATAACCGCCAGGCGGATGGCCTCGCTAAGATGGAAGAGGTCGTAACCGCAGTTGCGAACATGCCTGGACAACCCCAGCTCGAGGCGCTCGTAAACACCTTCCGTGATGAGTTCCTGGAGAGCAACGGCATTGACGCCCTTAAGGATAAGTTTAACAACTTCCCGGGCATTAGTGATGCGAACCAAGAAACGCTCGCGCTCCTTAAGCTCTCTCTCATCGGCGCATACGAGGACGAGCTCTCCTCTGCGAAGAAGGCCCAGAAAGAAGACCTCGTGCGTAAACTAGAGGCGAGCACGAAGGTGATCTTTGGCGAGCTTAAGAACGAGTTTAAGCCTGCGATCCTCTCTCCGAACGCACTGGCTAAGGTGGGTGACTACATTCGCTCCAACACCGGAAACCCACGTGAGGCTCTCGCATACTATGAGGAGATCATCAAACGTGAGGACCCCGCCCTAACGCATAAGGCACAGTTCGGCATTGCCGATGTCTATGCTGGATCCAGTGCTGCGGCTGACCGCGATAAGGCTAAGGGACTCCTGACGGAGCTCTCCGCTAATGACCAGCTGGGTAAGAAGGATCGCGAGAAGGCTCTCTACCGCCTCATCGAGATCAATGTCGCTGCGCAGGCATGGGCAGACACGCGTGCGAATGCGAGCGCCTATATGGATGCGAAGTATACGAGAAACCTGCCTAAGGCCTCCTACTACTACGCACTAGCGTTCGATAAGGAAGGGAACACCTCCTCCGCCCTCTCTGCCTACCAGAAGACCTACTTCGGAAACCAAGGTGCAGTGCTCGTAGCGGCACCATCGCTTAAGCGGATGATGGAGATCTATTGGGAGCGTAACACTCCTGCACAGCTTAATGAAGCCGGCGAGAAGAAGACCGAGGCAGACCGTCAGTTCGCCTATAACCAAGGTTGGGTCTACGTAGACGCGACCGCCCGTCACCTCCCGAAAATGACGGACGAGGAGAAGAAGCTGCGTGAGCAGATCGTTGGGCTTGTCGAGCAGTTCGAAGGCTCTGGTCAGATCGTTGACATGGCTACCCAGAAGAAACCTAAGTAACCCACCCATAACCCCAGATCCAGTAACAGAATATGAAGCTTCCTTCACTTACCTCCACCCTCCTCATGTCGCTCCTCCTGAGCTCACATGCGGAGCCTGCCCGAGCGGTCATTACCATGGTCGGCGATGGGTCAAAAGAGGTCTACATTAATGCAGCCTCCGATAAAGGGCTCGCTTACCTCGAGACCCCTAGCTCTACCTCACCCGTGCAAATCGCACGCAGTAAGGTGGACAGTATCTTCTTCTATCGCCCTTCTACCTTCCACAATGGCCTAGAGGCCTACAATGATGGCAAGTTCAGCGTAGCCGCTGCCGCCTTCGAGGAATGTAAGAAGACCTATGATAAGATTAAGAAGCTCCCGCAGAACTACGGCACCTTAGCCGCCTTCTATGAGCTCGAATGTGCCCGTCGCGAACGCCGCTTCGATGACCTCGATAAGCTCTTAAACGCCTTCCGCCCTGACGCGCTCGTCAACGAGAACCAGCTCGCACAACTCCAAATCTACCCCTTCTGGCAAGCCTATGCTAAGAAGGACTGGAAGCGTCTGAACAAGATGATCACGCAATGGGGCGACAAGAAGCTCCCTGGCTACCAGCGTGCCCAAGTCGCCTTCTGCTACGGCATGGCGCTAAAGGAAACGGGTGAGGTTCAGGCAGCTAAGGACCAGTTTAACAAGGTGCTCGTCCTCTCCGAGTATAAGGAAATGGAGCTCGTCATCGATGCAGGGGAACAACTCATCGAACTCACCCTTAGCGACCAGAAGATTCAGGACTGCCTCGCCAGCCAGGGTAAGAGCGATGCCGACACCACCAGCTTCGCTTACCTCAAGCTACTGGAGGCGGCCTCTATCGCCCGATTCTGGGACACCTGTGAGTCAGGTAAGGCCTTCCCGTCTAAGTATAAGAAGCTCCTAAGCATTAAGCGCCCAGCACCCGTAGCGGCGCCAGAGCCTGCAGCCTCAGAGGAGGAATAAGCCCCCCTCGAGTGCCCTTGTCACTCATCACCTCTCCTTCCCGTCGTGCAGATGGGAAGGAGATTTTTTTTACCCCATCACACTACAATTTCCACCTCGTTTTTTGTCTCTCCACAATACAAGGCAGCTAGCGTAGGATAGCCCTTTAGGCAAGTTTCGCAGATAGACGCAGATTAGTAACTCTTCCGTAGGCGGAAGAAAGCGATTAATCACTCAGCTCTCTAAAGGGTGCCACCCATCTCCTAAAGTCCCTTAAACCAGCCCTGATAGGGCGAGCCGATACCAGGACAGGCCGATAGGCCTGTGTTCCGATCCAAGAAACAGCTAAGGCCTGAAGGGCCCGCGAATAAGCCCTCGCCCCAAACCGCCTTCTTATCATTGATCGTAACTATTCAGGTGGGGCTGAAGGAGTGATTAACCGCGAAAGACGCTAAATTGCGCTAAAGAGAACTGATCTAATTGCAGGATCAAAGCGAAGTTTCTTGTAGTTCGCTTTACGGAAGGCGTAGGAGCAAAAGGA
>WTJZ01000018.1 GCA_011524615.1 Akkermansiaceae bacterium
GAGGAGAGATGCTCCACTTCTTAGCCAATCATGAGTTACTCGCCTCAGAACTCATGGCTCTAGTACTGCTCAAATTCCCTGACGCCCCAGATGAATACCGACGAGGAGTCTACGAGGCCATGAGAGAGGAGCAGATGCACACTCTGATGTACATGAGGCGCATGAAAGATTGTGGCATAGAGTTTGGACAGCTCCCCCTGAACAGTTACTTCTGGAGACTCGTCTCTCCGATGAAGTCCCCCATGGAGTTCGTTACTAAGCTTAACCTGACCTTCGAGCAAGCGAACTTGGATTTCTCCCGCCACTACGCCGCCCTCTTTCGCCAAGTCGGGGATAATAGTACCGCAGCAGTGCTGGAGAAGATCTATCAAGATGAAATCGGTCATGTCGGACACGGAATCAAATGGCTTAGAGAGTGGAAGGATCCAAAACAATCTGACTGGACCACCTACTGTCAGGGCCTAGAGCTGCCCTTCAGCGCCTCCAAGGCCAAGGGTATGGCACCCTATAATCCAGAAGGCCGTCGTGCGGCAGGACTTGACGAGGAATTCATCTCTAAGCTCGCGGTCTACTCCCAGTCCAGAGGGCGAAACCCCATTGCTCATTGGTTTAACCCAAATGCGGAAAAGGCCGCTCTCCTAGGGGGTAAGAATACGACACTCAGTAAAAACGAACGCGCGATCGAATCTGATCTAGAGCTCCTGATGCTGCCTCTCTGTAAGCAAGACGACCTCTTACTCGTACGCCATATGCCTAGTACGGAGCACCTTACAGCTCTACGTGATCACGGCGTTACGATTCCCGAGCTATTGGAGTATCATTCTCCAGAGCTCCTACAGCGAAAGCTGGGCGGCCTTCGACCATGGGCCTGGTCTCCAGACAGTAGCCATCTCCTCAGCCCGCTCGCGGATCAAGTCCCCGCCTCGGTTCCAGATCAATGGCAAGCGCCACGTCCACCTCAGCTCTTCTCAAAGGAGAGTGCAGTGACCCTAAAGAACACCCTCGCTATCCCCCACCAGAGCATCCTCTACACGGACTCGGAGAATGCCTGTCAGAGACTCGTCGCCAGCCCATCGCCACTGCGGCTCAAGGCGCCCTTCTCATGCTCAGGTCGTGGACACTTCAGATACCGTAATGCGGATGACCTCAGCAAGGCTCAACAGTTTATCGAACGAACCATCGCCCAACAGCAATCTGTCCTCATCGAACCTGAGCGGGATAAGGTTTGTGACTTCTCCGTACAATATGAACTCCACAAAGGGACTGCTAAGCTTAAGGGCTTCTGTGTCATTGATAACACACCTGCGGGGCAGTTCCAACAAGCGCGCGTTTCTCAAAAGTGGACCTCCCTCCTTCCTCCAGAAGTACCCGCCTTTCTGTTCACTACAGCCGATATCCCAGGCTGGTACAACGAGCGCATCCCTGCCGCCCTTGCGGAACTCTATCCAGAGTATTCCGGCCCGCTCGGCATCGACTCTATGGTCTACCGTGATGCCCAAGGCGAACTCGCGCTCGAGACCATCGTCGAGATCAACCCTCGCTACACCATGGGGAGGGTTGCGCTAGAGTCGCTCAAGATGCTCAACCTCTATCAGGGAGCGCTCACAATACTCCCCATATCTCAACCTCCCCCTGCCGACTCGATCCCGCTGACGGATGCTACTAGAAATCATACTCTCATAGCATACTTCAAGAAAAGCCTGTAAGATACTAAAATAGATCGCCATATTTGTGACATTTCACTTCTCCCTTTCGGTCTATTATATTAAACTATCTCTTACCTATGACACAAACAGACCTCTTATGGATCCTTATTGCTACGATTCTAGTACTCTTTATGCAGGTAGGCTTCCTCTGCTTGGAGGCGGGTTATGTGAGATCCAAGAATAGAATCAATGTCGCCCTGAAGAACATCGGGGACTTCCTGATTGCAGGCCTAATCTTCAGTAGCGTAGGGCTAGGGCTCATGTTCGGGGTCAACATTATCCAGCTTGACGACCTATCTAGCCCTCAGACGCAAGAGCTCTTAATTATGTCTCTCTTCCAACTCAGCTTTGCTGGAACCGCATCCACCATTGCCTCCGGAGCGGTCGCGGAACGGATGCAATATAAGTCATACCTGCTCATGTGCGCGATTCTAGCTGGCTTGATTTACCCCATTATTGGACAATGGTCTTGGGGGAGCTCCTTAGGTGGCACACCAGGATGGCTCGAGTCTCTCCACTTCGTTGACTTTGCGGGATCTACCGTTGTGCACTGTATTGGTGGAGCGGCCTCTCTCGCAGCCTGTATTATAATCGGCCCACGCTTGAATAAGTTCAGTAGTAAGAAGTCTTCCTTTCAATCCAATGACCCGACCTTTGCTGCTCTGGGACTAGGTATTATTTGGCTCGGCTGGTGTGGATTCAATGGAGGTAGTACAGGAGGGTTCAACGCCCTTGTCCCCCTCGTCATCTATAATACGATTATTGGAGGCATCGGTGGAGGGATCGGCGCAGCGATCATCACGGTCGCTCATAGTAGAGGGACCTTCCATTACTCTCCTATCTTTACGGGCATCGTTGCAGGTCTCGTCTCTGTGACTGCTGGGGCGGCCTATCTAGAGCCTGTAGACGCCTTGATCATCTCGTCGATCGGAGGGGTCTTATCATACTACAGTGTCCTCCTGCTCGAGAGAAAGAAGATCGACGATGTCGTCTCCGCGGTCTCCTCACATCTGACTCCGGGTATCTGGGGCACGATTGCACTCGCTTTCTTTGTCAGTGATCGTGCAGATCTTCCCCAGTGGGACGAGTTGGACTTATTAGCCAGACTACAGGCCCAAGCTACTGGGGTCTCAGTGAGTGTCATTGCCGCGTTTAGCTCCGTCTATCTCATCCTGAAGGTGCTCGATCTATTCTGGAACTTAAGGGTATCAGAACACGATGAACAGATCGGCCTAAACATCGCCGAGCACGGAGCGGTCTCCTCTACCGCAGCACTCATTGATGCGATGAAAGAGCAGGCCAACTCTCAAAACTTTTCTAAGCATGTCGACGTCGATCATGACTCTTCAGCTGGCCAAATCGGGACTATGTATAATCACGTACTCGATCGGGTCAACCAGCTCAGTGACGAGGAGAGCACTCTACGCCAACAGTTAGAGGAGAACAACCAGCGGCTAGAGATTCAAAAGACCTTAGTACTATCGATTAGCAATTCCGAGTCCCTCTCAGAGAGTATCACTGAGATCACACCTATGCTTCTCAGAGACTTTCCTTTTTGTGGATTTAGGCTCCTCATGCTGGATGATAATAGCCAATTTCACTTTACCCAATCGGGGTGGACCCATGAGGGGTATATCTACCGCGACCCTGAACAATCGTCAGATCTCAAGGTGGAGAATGCCCCATGGACTCTGACTCCTGACATTGCGAACTCAATTATAGAGCAACAGCACTCTACTCTGACACAAGTGACGCAGCATGGTACTCATTACCACCTCATAGGGATGCCATTCTTTGTCATGGACCGCCTAGCAGGCATTCTAGAGTTCTACTCTCGAGCTCCGCTCAGTCTCTCAGAGCGCTCCCAACATTATGTCGACCTCTCCTTTATCAAGGAACTCGCTAATATCCATGAGCGAGAACGTAATACCAAGCTCCTCAAGGATTCGATCAAGCGAGCACAATCCGCCAACAAGGCCAAGTCTGAGTTCCTCGCGATGATGAGTCATGAGATCCGTACCCCTATGAATGGGGTGATCGGAATGACTGATCTCCTCCTCGCCACCGACCTAAATGAAGAACAGCATGATTATGCCCTCTCGATCAAGGAGAGCGCAGACTCACTCCTCTACGTCATTAATGACATCCTAGATTACTCCAAATACTCCAAGAGCAAATTCGAACTAGAGAACTCAGAGTTCTATCTCGACCATGTCATCGAAGGTGCCACTAAGCTCATCGCGGTCAAGGCGCTAGAGAAACAGCTAGAAATCCTCATCGATATAGATCCTGCAGTCCCAATCCTCTTCAGAGGTGACAGCTTACGACTCCGACAGATCTTACTCAATCTCCTAGGGAATGCGATCAAGTTCACCTCAGAGGGTGAGATCGTGATCCGAATCAAACAACTCAACCATCATCTCGGGGATATGTCCGACCGCCAACGTGTTAAGCTTCAATTCGAGGTCGAAGACACAGGCATCGGAGTCCCAGAGGAGATGAAAAGTGCCCTCTTTGATAGCTTCTCGCAGGCCGACACCTCTACCACCAGAAAGTTCGGAGGTACGGGCCTAGGTCTCGCGATCTGCCGTCAACTAGTCGAATTTATGGGGGGAGACATATGGGTAGAGAATAATGCTAAAGGAGGCGCCACCTTCAGCTTCACCGCATACTTTGACCAAACAGAAAAAGTAGAGGAAATCAAAGAACGAGACATCAACATAGAGACCTGTGTCAAGAAGTTGAGAGCCAAGCGCGTACTCGTCATAGACGATAACGATACGAACCAAAAGATCCTCAAGGGGCAATTACGACGATGGGAGATGCTCAGCACCCATCTACAAAATCCACTCCTCTTAGAGGATCTCCTAGAACAGGAGTCTCATCCATTTGACTTCATTATCTGTGACTTCTTGATGCCTGGCAGAAACGGGTTCGAAGTAGCTCACCTCCTCCATGCTCACCCCTTAACAATGAGAGCGGCCAAGATCCTCCTCTCGTCTGCGCATTTTGATAAAGCCACAAATAGTAAAGACCTAAACCTGTTCAATGCCTCTCTTAAAAAACCGTATAAGTCGAGCCACCTTCTGGACACTCTCTATGAGTTCAACACCCAAGATAAGGACTCTCATCAGCCACGCATCCCTGCAAAGTCGACTCAGCAGCCCGCCAATGCGCTCAAAGAAACAATCGCCGATCAATACCCAATGTCGATCCTCTTCGTGGATGATAATGTCGTCAACCGCAAGCTCGGCACGCTGATTCTGAAGCGACTCGGTTACGACTGTGACCTCGCAACCAATGGCGAGGAAGCACTCCAAATGATCTATGATCACCACTATGACCTCGTCCTGATGGATGTAGAGATGCCCGTCCTAGATGGGCTCACCGCTGTCACACAGTTACGACAGTCTGAGCATCCGCACGCGCACCTCAAAGTCGTCGCTGTCACGGCCGCCGCCATGCAAGGCGACCGCGAGCGCTGCCTCCAAGCAGGAATGGACGACTACTTGACCAAACCTATCAATTCGGAGGAACTCGTCAGTACGCTCATCAAGTATGCTCCATAACTCATCCTTCTACGCTCTCGCCCTCCACGTAAATCTTTTCCCCCTTCCGTCTTGCACCTCTAGATTTATGCGTCTACGTTGCGATCATAACTTATGTCACCTTCCCTAGACCTCAAAGAAGAAATCCTACGCCTTAAGGAAGA
>WTJZ01000001.1:0-1421 GCA_011524615.1 Akkermansiaceae bacterium
CCCTCAGCGACCATCTTACCTGAGCTGTTCTGTGAATATCGATCATTAGCACCCTTAGCCATTGCTCCCATCGAGCCCATGCCGCGGTATGCCTTAAAGCGACGTCCATTCTGCTGGACGATTTGACCGGGGCTCTCCTTCGTACCTGCAAGGAGTGAACCTAACATCACGATATCCGCACCTGCAGCCAGCGCCTTCACCACATCACCTGAGTATCTGATACCTCCATCTGCGATCACTTTCACCCCAGCCTCACGAGCGACACTCGCTACACGCTGAATCGCGGAGAGCTGTGGCATACCCACTCCCGCAATCACACGAGTAGTACAGATCGACCCTGGACCGACTCCTACTTTGATTGCACTCGCTCCGACAGAGATGAGATCTTTAGCACCCTCTGCTGTCACCACATTACCAGCGACGACCGTATGTCCGGTCTCTGACTTAATGTGTGAGACGACGTCAAGTACACGCTTAGTGTGTCCGGTAGCAGCATCGATAGAGAGCGCGTCCGCACCCGCTTCGATGAGAGCGATTGCTCGTTCTAGATAATCATTTCCGACTCCTACTGCAGCAGCACATCTGAGACGACCGTCGAGGTCTTTGGTCGCATCTGTATAGGTCATGCGCTTCTCGATGTCCGCACCTGTAATGAGGCCAGCGAGTGAGCCGTCAGCATTGACGAGTGGCAGCTTTTCAATACGGTTCTCGTAGAGGATACGGCGTGCTTCCTCTAGCTGTGTGTCAGCTGTCGCTGTGATGAGTCGATCGAGTGGCGTCATTACCGCCGTGACTTGTGCCTCATTATCCTTATAATAGGTAAGGTCACGACTCGTCACCATTCCAAGAAGTTGGTTCGTCTGGTCCACTACAGGAAAGCCAGAGAAGCCTTCTCTCTGCATGATATCCTTCACCTGACCAACAGTATGGTTGATCGATACGGTGAGTGGGTCCTGAATCACTGCATTCTCAGAACGCTTCACACGAGATACCATCGCCGCTTGCTCCTCGATCGAGCACGCACGGTGAATCAGGCCAATACCGCCCTCACGTGCAAGTGCAATAGCGAGTTCAGACTCCGTAACGGTGTCCATCGCTGCTGACATCACTGGAATGTTTAAATTGATGCCATCTGTCAAAGAACTATTCGTCTTGGTATCAGACGGGATTACCTCACTGAATTGAGGGACGAGCAGGACGTCGTCAAATGAAAGCTCTAATGGAATTTCTGCCATGGCGGATTTAAAGAGGGGTCACCCCATAAAAGCAAGTGTAAAGATATGTTTTTACACCCACTTCTTGCCCCTCAGTCCTCCATTATTTCTTCTTCTTTAGGTTCGCTTTAATTTCAGCGAATACCTCACTCTGTTTTTGCTTCAATTTAGCAACCAAGTCAGGGTTTTCCTTGGACACATCGTGAC
>WTJZ01000001.1:1431-16082 GCA_011524615.1 Akkermansiaceae bacterium
GAGCAGCCCCTTTTCTATCTTGAAAGAGCTTCCAATCTCCCATGCGTAATGATGTGCCACGGTAGAGGTAATACTCTCTCTCTGGAGCATCCTTACTCGCTCCCTTGAGCACCTGCGTGATATTTACGCCATCGATTACACGATCCGAGGGAACCTCCCCTCCCACCATCTGAGCGATCGTTGGAAATAGATCCATGGTTGATAGTTGGGTATCTGACACGACTCCAGCCGCCACCTGTCCTGGTTGCCACGCGATACATGGAACCCGACATCCCCCCTCATAATCCGTAAACTTACCAGCTCTCAATACACCTGCAGATCCTGAAGCCTTCCCCTTCCCTAACCAAGGACCATTGTCAGATGAAAAGACCACTAAGGTATCATCCTCCAGCCCCTCCTTCTTCAGCGTATCTAGTATCTGACCTACAGACCAGTCAATCTCCGCGATCACATCCCCATAGATCCCCTTCGGCGTCTTACCTGCAAAGTCTTCTGAGACATAGAGAGGAACATGTGGCATCGTATGCGCTAGATAGAGAAAGAAGGGCTTATCCTTATTAGCGGTGATAAACTCTTGGGACTTCTCCGTGTAGCGTCGCGTCAATAGTCTCTGATCTACCGGCCACTCCACCACTTCTTCCCCCTCCATGAGAGGGACTAGATTCTTATTCTTCTTTCCATTAGGCTTACGGAAGTCCTCCTCAGTATACCCTTCATTCCACTTCACCTCTGCAGAGATCTTCGCGGTATGATCATTCCACATATCATTACTGTAGGGGATGCCCCAGTAATAATCGAACCCCTGGGACGTTGGTAAGAATTCTGGCAGATGCCCGAGGTGCCACTTACCAATCAGAGCGGAAGTGTAGCCCAATGGCTTCAACATCTCTGGGATTGTGATCTCACTCTGCGGCATCCCGTCCTTACTATCTGGGAAGTAAACTTTATTATTATGCCCCCACCTCTTCGCATTTCTACCAGTCAATAATCCTGCTCTAGATGGCGAACAAATCGAACTCGAGGTGGAGAAATCTGTAAACCGCATTCCCTCCTGAGCCATCTGGTCTAAGTGAGGTGTATCAAATCCCTTAGCCCCATAACACCCCAGATCTCCATAACCGAGGTCATCTGTATAAATAATGATGAAATTCTGATGGCGCGCGAACAGCGACGACATCGCTAGAGCAGTAATTGACACGAGGGATTTGATACTCATCTGATATATATTGTTACTTATAGAATACCTCTGACCGCGATAAATTCTGTCAAAAATTGACATTTAACATCATAACACAACCCTTTCTCCCAGAGATCCTCCTGATTAACTTTCATATCATCCTAAAACGCTTTTCACAATACCACACCATTTCCCTTCTATTCAAAAACACTCTTTTCCATCGCACACCCCACTCTTCTAACCCTAGCACATTTGTGACATCAGAGCCATGTGTGCCATCCTCCACTCAGTTATCCCTCAAAAAATTCCCAAGGATCTTCAAGAAAGCTGTTTGATCTGACCAGAAGCTACGTATAGAGAATACATTATGATTCGCTGGTTCGCTAAAAATGATCTCGCTGCTAACTTCCTGATGATCGGGATTTTAGTCGCTGGAGTAATCGTTGCTCTGACAGAGATTCCGCTAGAGGTCAGACCTACGCGTGAGTTATCAGTGATCCATATGACCTTCCCCTTTAGGGGAGCTAGCCCCCAGGAAGTGGAGCGACAAGTACTCGTCCCTGTTGAACAACGCCTCCAGAACATCACGGGAGTTAAGGAACTCCATGCCAGAGCCTTTAATGGCATGGGGAAGGTTAGCCTGTTTCTAAAGGATGGAGTCGACCCTAAAGAAAAGTTACCCGAAGTAGAGCGACTCGTCCGCAGTACTCGGAGCCTCCCGGCGGGACTAGACACGATCAAATATGATATCCCCGACACCTCCCGTTACTTCGAAGTCATCTCCGTCGCTGTCCAAGGAACATCTAAGAACACCTCTCTCCTAGATCTCACTGAACATGCATTCAGAGTAAGAGATCGCCTCCTTTCATTACCCGAGGTATCACAAGCTAGTGTCGTCGGCACCAGCCCTCAGCAGTTCTCTATTCAGCTCGATCAGGAAAAGTTATTCTCCTATGGCCTCACGATCGATAAGGTCCAAAGCTCTATCAAAAATAATTCCCAAGAAAGTGGAGCGGGAACGATCCAATATGAAGGTGGGAGGCTCGCTCTCAAGCCAGGTAAGGCCGCTCTCACGGGAGAGGCCTTTGCCAATCTCCCGATCTCACTCCCTAATGGCGAATCAATCCCCCTATCTCACCTCGCTACGATCAAAGACGGCTACCCTGAAGAACTCAAGGAGGTCTCCTATGACGGTTACCCTGCGCTCATTATCGAGATCTTCCAGTCCCGTGAGCAATCAGCCATCACTGTCGCCAACGCGGTCAAAGACTTCGTCGCCCAGTCTCAGCAAGACACTACCGATAAGGCCTTTCTCCTTCATATTTGGGATGATGAGTCATACCGTATCGAGGGTCGTTTAACTACCCTCGCCGAATCCCTCTTTCAGGGAGGCCTGTTGGTGATTATTATTCTCGGCCTCTTTCTCCGCCCTTCTCTTGCCTTTTGGGTAGCCGTAGGCATTCCGATCAGTTTCGCAGGTGGAGCCATATTCATGCCGATCTTTGGTCTCACAGGTAACATCATGAGCATCTTCGCCTTTATCCTAGTCCTGGGAATTGTCGTAGATGATGCCATCGTCACCGCCGAGAACATCTACGAACACAAGCGTATGGGCAAGTCTGGGCTCGATGCCGCCGTCATCGGCACTCAAGAAGTCTCTACTCCTGTCATCTTTGGGGTCTTGACTACGATTGTCGCCTTCCTTCCCCTCTATAACTTTGACGGTTACTGGGGCGTCATGGCGGCGCAAATCCCCCCTGTCGTCATTGCCGTCCTCTTGTTCTCCCTCATCGAATCAAAGCTCATCCTGCCGAACCACCTCAAGCACCTCAACTTTTCAGAAAAGTCGGATCGATATTGGTACAACCGTATCCCTGATTGGTTCAACGGTAAGCTCACTATCTTCATCCAGTCCTGGGTGAAGCCTGCAGTTCAGCTCTGCATGAGTCACCGCTACCTCACCCTGTCCATCTTCACCAGCATCGCGCTCGCCACCTTTGGCGTTTGGCAGAGTGGACGTCTTGGGTTCCAAGTCTTTCCCGCCGTCGACATCAACCAACTCAACTGCCGTCTCACAATGCCTTCTGACACGGTCTATGATGACACCAAGCGACTCGTCACACATGTGTATCAGGCCGCTCTCCAACTCCAAGACGAGTTCCGAGATGGAGAGGACCCAGATGCGCCGAGTATCGTCACCGGCATCGTCACGTCCGCTGGTGGATACTACGCTAGAGGATATAATGAGCATGTGGGACAAATCGTGCTCGACCTCATGCCTCCAGAAAAGCGGAGCCATAATATGGTCGACAATACGACCCTAGTAAACCGTATGCGAGAGCTCTGTGGCGAAATGCCAGATGCGCAATCATTCTACATACGCGCTCAAATGGCGGCGCGTAAGAATGCAGAGGACCCTGACCCTATCGACATCCAGATCAGAGGCAACATCACAGACTCAAATAAGCAGATCCTCCAAGAACTCGAAGATCTCATCAGAACCGAAATCCCTAAGGAAGACCTCGAGTCGATCTCTAGTGATAAGTCGAATCAACAATTCCAGCTCCAAATCACCCTCAATGAAGAAGGCAAGCGCTATGGACTCACGGAGAGCCTGATCGCTAAGCAAATCAAGGGCTCCATGATCGGAACCGAAATCACGCGCATTCCTCGTACCACAGGTGAGGTGCGAGTTTACCTCGGCTTCCCTTCAGACTTAAGAAAGGATCGATACGCTCTCGATCACTTCCTCGTCTCTCTCAATAATGGCACTCTTCTACCTCTCGCTGAGATCGCCGATATCGAAATCACAGAAGTCCCTGCCCACATCTTCAGAATTGACGGCGCTGCTATTACCAAGGTCATCGCCTCTCCTAAGGATCGCAACTATGACCTCGTTCAGTTTGCGGAAACGATCACACCAAAAATCAATCAACTCTTCGACCGATATCCTGAACTCAACTGGGTTTTTGGCGGATACCTCGCTGATTATAAGGAAATGCGTCAGAAGCTGATCATTGGAGTCACCGTACTCAGTCTTGTCATCTTTGCCCTACTCGCTCTGCCGTTTAACTCCGTCGTCCAACCGATCTACGTCATGCTTGCGATCCCATTTGGGGTGATCGGTGCAATCCTAGGCCACATCATCATGGGGGCCACCCCGTCTTACCTCAGTATGTTCGGACTCCTCGCCCTCTCAGGTGTCGTCGTCAATGACTCGCTCGTCTTAGTAGACTGTGTTAATGGGCTGCGGAAGTCAGGCATCCCGATCCGGGAAGCCCTCATCACTGCAGTGACCAAGCGCTTTCGCCCCATCATGCTTACTTCCCTAACCACCTTTGCGGGACTACTCCCTCTGATCTTCTCTCAGTCAATGCAGTCTAAGTTCCTCGTTCCAATGGCAATCTCGCTCGGATACGGTGTCCTCTTCGCTACGGTCGTCACCCTCGTGCTCTTACCAGTCATTATGCTGATCTCACACGATATCCAGTCCCTATTCAAACGTAAGGAACGCTCCTCTTAGGAAGGAGTTACTCATCACCCTACTCTAGGCTGACACTGTAGTAATAATACTCCTTCTCCTCTCCACTATCGGGAATGAGTGCTTCTAGCTGAGCATTCTCACTAGAATAGGCCACACTATATTCCGTAACCGACTGCAGATCCACTGTGCTGTACGCCTTGAGCTGCACTTCATCTACCCGAGAGCCATCTGCTAAGGGGAGCGTGAGGATTCCCGATGACCTCGCAGGTGTGATCACCGCTCGCTCCGCAAGATCTACTGGACTCGTGCCCAAGAGGTATTCCCACAAGTTCTCCCCCCCATCTCGATCCGCATCCTGCTCTGGTGAGATGTACGCCTCAGCTCTCGCAGTAGCGACTGCATTCATATAGCCGGTCACTGTTACATTATCAAGGTACCCTGCATCTTCCCCCTGAGCCTCTACCAACTCATCTCTTGCGTAACTCACTGTCACCTCATGATATCCCGCAGGAATCACGACTGACACTCTTGCCCAATCAGTATAACCTGAGATCGCTTCTTGAGCCACCCCGTCCAGAGAGACGGTGAGGAAGTCAAAGCCTTCTGTAGAATCCACCTTCCAATCAAATTCCAATACACTCGGCCCATACATCGGAATCATTATCCCTGTCGACTCTCCCCCTGCGATGACTCCCGATCGCAATGCACTCTCACTATCTAGGTACCAGTTACTACCAGAGGCCATCATGATACTACTACCGAGCCCCAGCCCACTGAATTGACCTAGCTCAGTCTCCGCAATGGATACGGTCAATTCCGACTCCGAACTAGGCACGCCCTCGCTCGAAACCGATAGCGTAAAGGTAAAGTCTCCAGCCACCAATGGAGTACCTACTAATACCCCGTTATCTAGCTCAAGTCCCGTCGGGAGAGCCCCACTCAATATCGACACCTCCGCATCTTCATAATTCGATTGCAGGTTGAGATGATACGGTGAGTTCACATGCCCATTCAAGTACTCCTGTGCCAACAAGGCCGCTGGACTCACCCCATCGATAAAGACATTGTCGAGATACCCTCGATCACTCTCGAATGCATCTGAGTCCAGGGCAAAGGTCCATGTAAGAGTCCTAGTCCCTCCAGCTAAGACATAGCTCTGTGTCATCCAGTCATCATTACGCCCAGAGATCGTCTCTTGATCCACCCCATCTATCGCAAAGGTAAACTCCCCCGAAAACTCCTCACTGTCTGTCCGCCAGTCAAAGGACACAACGCTCCCGCCAGCCACGGTCAAACTAATCTCTGTCGACTCATCTAGCCCTATAGCTTCAGTAGCGAGATAGCTTCCACCTACCGCACTCGTATCGACAACTACCTCCCATTCCGTGCCCGACGTCCCCACCAAGGACGCATCCCCTAACTCGATCGCATTAAGCACATTACTAGACAACTGCGACATCCCGATGGACACCAATAAAATCGAACTCAATAGAATATTTTTACACATAAATAAGATCAAATAAAACAACAACTCCTGTTTTGTTATTGTGTTTTAAATTCACGCCTGATATACACGCCGCTAGGCCAAAATGTAAATGATGAAACGAGTTCATTCCCTCTTACTGTTTGTTGTGACGCTAACCAGCGCCTTTGCTTCCGATTGGAACCTAGAGCGATGGACTAATATCACGGGTAACCCTATCATCAACCTCGAGAGTAGTATAGACTATCCTCATAACCCAATTACGTCACAAACAGTCACTGGCCCACTCTCACAAGAGGCCAACTGGGGCAATTACTATGGGTCCCGAGTACGCGCCTACCTGACCGCACCTGCCACTGGTACATATTACTTCTGGATCTCTGGTGATGACTACATCCAACTCTATCTCAGCTCAGACAGCACCCCTGAGAACCGCTCTCTCATCGCAAACATCAATGGTTGGACTGATGTCTACGAGTGGGACAAGTACGCCAGCCAGATCTCTGCTCCTGTGAACCTCGTCGCGGATGAACAATATTATCTCGAACTCCTTCATAAGGAAGGCAACGGTGGAGACCACTTTTCTGTCGCATGGTCGACCACTCTCGATACAGATACCCCAGAGGTAATTTCTGGGGACTACCTCACCCCGGTAGAATCAGCACCTGAGATCACTGGCCTCGTTCTCACCGCTGGCTCCGACCAAGAAATCTATTACCCTAGAGACACCGCAGAACTTACCGCTCAAGCCGTACATATCGAGAACGGAAACAACAACATTATTTACAACTGGGAACAACTCTCAGGCCCTGATGCAGTGCTCGATGCTCCAGACGCCCCTAACACCTTAGTGAGTTTCCCTTCTGCAGGCACCTATGAATTTCAGGTAACGGCCACGCGTGAACTAGACACCCTCTCAGACTTAGTCACTATCACCGTCCATCCTGCCCTTCACCCAGAGGCTGGCTCTGTCGATCAGTACTATTGGTTTAATGCTGGATCAGGAGATCTCTATAACTTCGTCGCTCAGCATGACTTCCCTACCGAACCAGACGCATACCAAACCATCACCTCACTCTCTGGCCCTCGCTACTTTGCAGACCGTTACGGCTCTCTCACCAAGGGCTACCTACTCCCGCCGAAGTCTGGACGATACCGTTTCTACCTAGAGGCGGACGAATATGCCCAATTCTCTCTCAATACCGACGCCGAGAGTCTGAATATGATCTGTGAGGTCAATGGAGCTTCTGTCGAAGGAGACCTCCACTCACAGGAGAGCCAGGTTTCAGAGTGGATAGAGCTCACCGCAGGCACCCCTACTGAGTTCGAACTCATCTTCAAGGACCGCTGGAGCATTGACTTCCACCGTGTCTATTGGGAGTTCGAGGACGACGACTACATCGAACTCATCCAGGGCGAATTCCTTGCTCCACTCACCGAACAGGATCAGCAAGCACCTGAACTGCTCGAGAGGAATTACCACGTCCTCGCAGGATCAGACCAGACGCTCTATGCTCCAGACTTCACCACCTCGCTAAACGCTTACTACAGCAGACGCTCAGGTGACAAGGCCACCGCTATCCAATGGGTGGATGTCGACCATGCCGGACTCACCTTTAGTGACTCCTCTAGCACGAGTACAGAACTTACGCTCCCTGGCGAGGGCACCTACACGGTCTCCTTCCAGGTGACCACGCCAGCTGAGACTATCACAGATGAACTCACGATCACAGTCCTCCCTCCACTATCCTCTACCACAGGCGGTCTTACACGTGAGGTGTGGATGAATGCGTATTATAACGAACTCTCAGACTTATTCGCAGATTCGCGCTACCCTAGCAACCCAACCATTACAGATAAGATCTCTAGCTTTGCGAGTCCAGTCAACTGGTCTAACAAGTACGGCCAAAAAATCTCTGGATACTTACAGGTACCACAAACCGCCTCGTATCAATTCTACCTCAGTGGCGATGACCATGCCGAGTTCCACCTCAGCACCGATGACTCCGCTGAGAACCTCACCAAGATCAGCGAAGTAACGGACGCGACTGGTGTTGGAGAATATGATAAGTATGCAGGACAAGTCTCGGAACCCATCACTCTCACTGCTGGTCAACGTTACTACGTCGAGATCTACCAAGTAGACACGTGGGGAGGTGATCACGTTCAACTCGCATGGGTTAAAGATGGCATTGGAGCCCCAGAGGTCATCCAACCTGGCTTTCTTTCCCCTGTAGGCAATCCCGACCCGTACCGTTCAGAAGTCTCGTATTACGCATATGCGGGAGAGGATCGCACCTATTACTGGCCTCATCAGGAGTGCTCTATCACGGGACAAGCGATCAAAGCCTTTGGCTCGAATCTAGATCTCATCACGACTTGGAGCCAACTCTCAGGCCCTGATGCAGTCATCGAGTCTCCAGAGTCCTACACCACTAACATCTCCTTCTCAGAACCGGGCACATACGCCTTTAGCTTCTCTGTCATCGCAGCAGGCATCGAGCACAGTGACACCATGGTCGTGACTATCGCAGAGCCGATCAATGATGAGACTGGCTTCCTCACACGCTCTGTGTGGCTCGATATCGAAGGTGGCGCGATCTCAGACTTCTTGGCCTACGACCCAGAGCTCGATAACCCCACCTTCCAAGACCTCCTCCCAGGAGTCACACCACCGAGCGACTTTACTGATTACTATGGCACGACTCTAGAGGGGTACATCAGTGTTCCTGTCTCTGGTGAATATAAGTTCTGGATCGCCGGTGATAATAACACCCAACTATGGCTCAGCACCGATGAATCATTCGAGAACTTGACCCAGATCATCGATGTCCCGCGCGCCGTTAATTTCCAACAGTGGGACCGTGACTCTCGCCAAGTATCGGAAGCGATCACTCTCGTTGCTGGTGAGCGCTACTACATGCGCTCCATCCATAAGGAGCATAGCTGGTACGACCATTTCTCGATCGCTCTCGAGGGACCTGCTACTAATGGCAGAGAAGAACTCTCACGAGGGTTCATCTCTCCTGCGACTCATGCTCGTGACCATGATCCAGAGATCGAGATCGTACTAGGGCCAAATCGTACCCTCCTCTGGCCTGATAATACGACCTCCCTCACCGCTCTCGTCTACGACCTGAATGATGGTCCCTCGCCACTCTCTTACCAGTGGTCATGCGCTGACGAGAATGCACTGTTAGACTCCCCATCGAGCCCTCACACCTCGGTCTCCTTCTCTACCCCTGGCCTCTATGAGATCTCTATGACAGCCACCGACGGTGAGCATAGTCGCACCGAGAGCCTCCTCATTACCGTTCAGGACCCTCTCTTCGCTACTACTGGAGCCCTCACTAGAGAGATCTGGCAAAACATCACTGGCTGGCATCTCGATAACCTAACGAGCAATGCCCTCTTCCCTGACTCCCCTGCATTTGTTGATTCCGTAGATCGCTTTGACTCTCTCTATAATTACGCAGAGAATTATGGCCAGCGCCTTCGTGGATACCTGACCGTTCCAGTCTCTGGAGATTACGAGTTCTTCATCGCCTCTGATGACCATGGCCAGCTATGGATGAATACCTCAGGAGCAGACCCTGAGGGGAAAACCATGATCGCCGAATGTCCCCGTACCGTCGGTAGGTACGATTGGACACGACGAGAGGGCCAGCAATCTGAAGTCATCTCACTCACAAAGGGGGAACAATACTACATCGAAGCTCTACACAAGGAAAGTGGTTGGTCTGACCACCTCGCGGTCGCCTATCGTCTAGCAGGATCAGACACATCGCCTACTGTGATTCCAGGTGCGATGCTCTCCCCTATCGATGGTGAAGCAAACCTCACGAACGCTGCTCTACTCGTAGAAGCGGGACCTAACCAGAAGCACCACTTCCCTACCAATGGCGTCTCGCTCTCAGGCTCCACGATTGATTACCAACCTGGGCCATTCCAACTCTCCTATCAATGGAGTATCACAAAGGTCAAAGGTGACTTCCTAGCTGAAGATGTCACCATCGAGAACCCAAACCAACTCACGACTTCTGTCCGCTTCCCTGGTGCAGGTAAATACACCTTTAAGCTGACCGTGACAGATGGTGCACACATCGTCTCAGACACGATGAAGGTGACCATCGCTGCTGCTCTCGCAGAAGATGCTGGCTCCGTTCTAGTAGACGCCTACAACGAGGTCAGTGGAGGATGGGCTATTAATCTCAAGGATGTCATCGAAACCACTGCTCCATCTGAGCGCTTCCGCATCAATTCGATGGAGGCTCCTTACATGACGGGTGACCGATTCGGCTGGGTCGTACGTGGCTATCTCCTCCCTCCTGCGAGCGGCGTCTACCGCTTCAATATCGCTGGCGATAACTGGGCAGAGGCCTTCCTTAGCTCCGACGACACCCCCGAGAACAAGTCGCTCCTCTGTCTCGCTCCAGAGTGGACTTACCAATACGAATGGGATAAGCATCCTGAGTATCAGCTCTCTCGTCCTGTCGTGCTCCGCAAAGGCAGACGATACTACATCGAAGTCCGATTCAAGGAACATTCTGGTGCGGATCACTTCTCCCTCGCATGGCTCCGTCCTCGACACGAGGCTTATGAAGTCATCCAAGGAGCTTACCTCGCGCCATACCTCGTGAGTGCAGACCTCCCACCAGTGATTACTCTCGAGGGTGAACCAGAGCTCGAGCTTACTGTAGGCTCAGAGTTTGTAGACGCAGGCTTCTCTGCACTCTCAGGAACAGGCCTAGACCTCACCTCTCAGGTACGAGTAGAAGGCACCGTCGACACCTCCGTCGCGGGCACCTATTATCTACGCTACTTCGTCGCTGATGAACATGGTACTGAGGCGCAGGTAGCTACTCGTACCGTTACGGTCTCGATCCCTGAGCAAACCTCAGCCACTTACCTCGCAGACCAAGGCTCTACTCACGCTCCCGCGACGTGGACCGAACCAGATAACGTGATCTCAGACTTTGAGGCCTCCCGCTTCCTCATCCAGTCCAGCTTCGGCCCGACCGAGAGCGAGATTGATCGCGTTCAGGATCTCGGATACGAGGGCTGGATCGATGCTGAGATCAGTAAGCCTGCTTCCCTTCATCTCGCAGAGCTCGATCGCTTTGCTACCTTCCGCGCGGGGCTCTCCCAGATCGCTACGGACACCCGCCAAGGGATGACCAGCTTTGAGCATATGCCTGAGGAGATGATGATGGCTGACATCTCACATGATGACCGCATTCATTCCTGGTGGACGTATGCCATCGATGGTGATGACCAACTCCGCCAGCGTGTCGCCTTTGCTCTCAGTGAGATTATTGTGATCTCTGACTATAACCCCGTCCTAGAGCGTTACCCTCGAGGAGTCACGAACTTCTACGACCTCTTGGTTAAGGGCGCCTTCGGTAACTTCCGCGACCTCTTAGAGGAGGTTACTCTGAACCCGATGATGGGATACTACCTCACTATGTTGAGAAGTGATAAGGCGTCCCCAGACGAGAACTATGCTCGTGAGATCATGCAACTCTTCACCATCGGTCTAGAGGAACTCAATCTCGATGGGACTAAGAAGCTCGACGCAGACGGTAACCGCCAGTCTACGTACAAGCAGAGTGATGTCTCCGAGCTCGCTCGTGCCTTTACGGGCTGGACCTTCAATGAGTCGACCGCCTTTGCCTACTCACATGGCCCGATCGATTCGATGAATAACATGATGCCCTTCAATGAATACCATGACACGGGAGAGAAGCACATCATCGGCGGAGCTGTCATCCCTGCAGGACAGACTCCTCAGCAAGATCTAGAGCAGGCTCTCGACGTTCTCTTTAACCACCCGAATGTCGGCCCGTTCCTAGCACGCCGCCTCATCCAGCGTCTCGTCACGAGTAACCCATCACCAGCATACATCTATCGAGTAGCCAGTGTATTCAATGACGATGGCGAAGGAGTCCGAGGTAACTTAGGCGCCGTGGTTAAGGCCATTCTTCTCGACCCTGAGGCCCGCGACTTCTCCGCTCTGGACCCAGAGCGTAGTGGACAGCTCCGTGAGCCTCTCATCAGAGCGACCCACCTGATCCGTGCCTTTAGACAACAGCCATCCAGTGACCCTCCAGTTCTTGGCCGCTTCCCGATCCGCAACCCATACTTCGAGATCAGAGAGGCCCCACTCTGGGCAGTCTCGGTCTTTAACTTCTTCGAGCCAGACTTCCAGGTTCCAGGTCCTCTCATGGATGCTGGCCTCTATGCTCCAGAGTTCCAGATCACTAATGAGGTCTCCGTTGTAGATACTGCGAACTACTTCTTTAACGGTATTAGACACGGCTTCCGTACCGATTACGGCACTCCGAACTACCAGCCGATTGACTACAGTGAGATTAGCCTCATCGACTACTCCCCTGACGAGCTCCTCGATCGAGTCGAAACCCTCCTCGTAGGCAGACCTCTCTCTGCCGAGACCAGGCTCGCCTTCCACGATCTTGCTACGTCCTACGAGACTAACAATAACCCTCAAGCCTACGGCGAGGCACTCTTACAGATCCTCATGGCCATCCCAGAATTCGCGATCCACCACTAATCCTCCCTCCGAACTATGTCCTTTCTACACAACAATGATAGCAAATGGTCACGCCGTGCGATGCTCAAGCTCTCCGCTTGCGCCTCGGTAGGGACCACCAGTCTTCTCAATACCATGATGAGCTTACGCCAAGTAAGCGCAGCGGTAGAGTCAACGGCAGATGATAACGACTTCAAGGCGCTTGTCTGTGTCTTCCTCTATGGAGGAAATGATGCTTCTAACATGCTCATCCCGATGGATCCGACTCAGTATGATCTCTATACCCAATGGCGATCAGTGCTCGCTCTACCGTCAGAGTCCTTACTCACCCTAGACGCCTACAATGACGACGGGCGCGAACTCGGCATGCACCCTTCCATGCCCGGCATCTCATCGCTCTTTGCTGAGGAGAAGGCAGCCGTTATCCAGAACGTCGGTACCCTCTACGCTCCTGCGACCCTGTCAGATTATCGTAATCGCAGCTCCGCGATCCCTCCTCACCTCTTCTCTCATAATGACCAGCAAGTCCTCTGGCAGACCAATGTCGCTGGTGATGTCGCCTTCGAGCAAACGGGATGGGGTGGACGTATCGCAGATCTCCTCAACAGTTCTTATAATCAGGATAATGTCTCCATGCACATTTCCCTAGATGGTGCCAACTTCTTCCAGACTGGGGAGACCATTCTTCCATTCCGTGTTGGAGCTGGAGGGAATGAGCAGTACTACCTCGGCAACGGAGGAAAAGCCACTGATGAAGAGCGCTACGCTGTGTTCCGTCGTCTCCTAGAGCGTCAACATGCTAACCTAATGGAGCAGACCTTTGCTGACCTCTCTAACCGAGCTATCAGAGACTCCGACAAAATCTCTAACGCTCTGGAAGGTACCGCTGAATACCCTGAGATTCCTAACTCTCGACTCGGACAACAACTACGTACCGTTGCCAAACTCATCGAGGCTCGTGCCGCCCTCGGCATGCGCCGCCAGATTTACTTCTGTGCTACTGGCGGGTTCGACACTCACGGACCTCAGCTTGATTCTCATGCAGGGCTCTTAGGAGGGGTTGATGCCGCACTTACTGGGTTCTATCGAGCGCTAGAGGCTCAGGGTACGCAATCAGGAGTGACCACCTTTACCGCATCTGACTTTGGTCGTACCTTTGACTCCAACGGCCGAGGCTCAGACCACGGATGGGGCAGTCACCACGTCGTGATCGGAGATGATGTCGTCGGGAAGAACCTATACGGTGAATACCCAGATCTAGCCATCGATAATAATCCACTCGATACTGGACGAGGACGTTGGCTCCCTACTACCTCTGTTGATCAATACGGGGCAACCATGGCGAAGTGGTTCGGAGTCCCTGAGAGTCAACTCAACGATGTCTTCCCTAACCTCCATCGCTTCAGCAACCGCGACCTTGGTTTCATGAAGTCCGTTTAGTAAGACCGTCTTCTATGTCCCGTCTCAAGTACTTACCATGGCTACTCCTCGCGGTAGCTGTGGTCTACATTTTGGCCACACGCCAACCATCGCCCTCCCCCGATACTCCTCCGACTGTATCGGAAGTAGCCCCGAGTGCAGATGAGCAACTGGACTTTCATATCCCGCGTCCTACTCTAGAGGCTGCCAATCGAGAACCTGCGGACGCCCTGATCAACCCAGACATCTCCATTCCTGATAAACTTATCATCATGGAGCGCATTCTGATTGACTACCAGTCGACCTATCACGAACTCCCCTCAGGAACTACGGAGGAGGTCTATGCAGCTCTCTCCGGTCAAAACCCTCGAGGCATCTCATACATCTCTCCAGAGCATCCCGTCACCCAAACCGAAGAATTCTTCTTCCACTCCCTCGGACGCAACGCCATCGAGATCCGCCACTGGGGTACCGATCTCATCCACTTCTCCGACGACGACGTCGTCTCTAAGCCATATTCCTCCCTCACCCCTAAGCT
>WTJZ01000191.1:0-12018 GCA_011524615.1 Akkermansiaceae bacterium
AGGTCCTGAGCCACGGCGCGGGCCTCGGTGTCTGCGGTGATGTAGCCTTCTAGATTGGTAGGGTGGCTGACTTGATGTTGAGCCATGGTTGCAGAGACGGTTTCCCAGATTTGGGGGAACTTGAGTTGTCCATCGATGAAGGCTTGGACGGCTACTTCATTGGCGGCATTGAGTACGGCGGGGAGGGTGCCTCCTACAGAGCCAGCTTCCATGGCGAGGTTAATCGCAGGGAAGTCCTCTCGGCGAGGGGCCGCGAAGGTAAGTTCTGCGATCTCGGCAAAGTTGAGTGGCTTTAAGCCATTGGGAACTCGATCAGGCCAGGTGATTGCGTATTGGATCGGGAAGCACATGTCGGTTTGACTCAGCTGAGCGAGGATCGAGTGGTCGGTGAACTCTACCATCGAGTGGATAATACTCTGGTGGTGTACGGTGACGTCGACCTTATCCATTTCGACATCGAAGAGCCAGCGGGCCTCGATCATCTCGAGTGCCTTGTTGAATAGTGTAGCAGAGTCGAGAGTGATCTTGCGACCCATGGTCCAGGTAGGATGCTTCAGCGCGTCGCCGAGTTGGACATCCCAAAGTCGCTCCGCAGGCCATAATGACGGATCTCTAAAGGGGCCTCCAGAGGCGGTCAGGATCAGACGGCGGATCTCTTTATCACCTCCTTGGTGTCCTTGGAGACACTGGAAGAGGGCATTATGCTCACTGTCTACGGGCAGAATGTTGACCCCCTTCTCTCTAGCGCGAGCCATGACGATTTCGCCTGCCATGACGAGGACTTCCTTGCTGGCTAGCGCGATGTCCTTGCCAGCTTCAATCGCAGCGAGTGTCGGATGGAGGCCAGCGGTACCTACGATCGAGACGAGTACCATGTCGGCCTCGCTGATGGTGGAGAGCTCGAGGAGTCCCTCAGATCCCGCATAGACTTCTACCTCAGCTCCGAGAGCTTCCTGGATATAGGGGATGTGGGCGGGATCGGTGATGGAGACTTTTTTGACGGAGAATTCCTTAGCCTGTTGGATAAGGGCGTCGACATTATTGCCTGCAGCGAGGGCGACGACCTCCATTCGTTCTGGGACGTCACGAGCGACCTTGAGGGCGCTCGTACCGATGGATCCGGTTGAACCTAGGATGACTACCTTTTTTCGCTTTATCTCCGCCATATCAGATAAGGTTGAACGAGAAAACTATCATAATATCCAGAGAAAAAAGCGGGATTATGAAAAACTACGCTTTTTGTAATAGCGAAATGGTGACGACCTGATAAAACGCATTCATGAAGATGCCCTCAGATTTCCAACGTAAGGTTTGGTTCAATGCCTTGACTGCGATTTGTATCGTAGCGATTGGTGCGATTTTTGTGGGAGGGGTTTGGCTGACAGGAGAGGTGCTCGCGTACCTTCAGCCTGTTTTAGTTCCCTTAGCGGTAGCGGGGATTACGGCTTACTTGTTAGACCCATTGGTCTCATGGTTAGAGAAGAAGAAGCGCATGACGCGTCTGCGCGCGATCTTGGTGATCTTCTTTATCGGAGCGATCGCGGTAGCGGGCTTTACGACGATGATCGCGGTACCTCTGAGCGGGCAAGTGAAGAAGCTGTCTAGTAATCGGACGGTCTACGCAGAAAAGGCGGGGAAAATGATCCAAGAACTAGGGAAGGTAGATGGCTTAGTAGAGGCTCTGCCTGAACCTCTCCAAGGATTCTTCCCTCAGGAGGAGAAGAAGGAAGAGGAGGAGTTCATCCTCTCTACAGAGGGCGAGGTCGTTGCTCCGAGTCTGATGAATGCGTATCGTGACTATATGCAGCAGGGAGCGATCGTTGCTCCAGATGAGCCAGAACCGGAGGAAGAGGTCGACCTGTCAGTGGCGGGGCTGCTAGATTCATTCGGAGCGAGCATTCCAGACTTAGCGAAAAAGGCGGTGGAAGGTGTGACTCGAGGAACCTCTAAGTTATTCGGGGTGGTGGGGTATTCTCTCGGCTTTGTGATGGTGCCGATCTATCTCTTCTTCTTCCTGCGAGATAGCGTTAAGATTCAGCGTAGTTGGCAGCAGTTTATCCCCCTGAGGGCCTCTAAGTTTAAGGATGAGGTGATTTCTGTCTTAACTGAGATTAATGCGTACTTGATTTCGTTCTTCAGGGGGCAGGTCTTGGTTTCGATTATTGATGGTGTTTTAGTCGGCTTTGTGCTCAAGATGTTTGGTCATCCCTTTGCGATTTTGATCGGGATCGCGCTCGCAATTCTCGGTGTTATTCCGTTCATCGGGAATGTGATCTGTCTTATTCCGGCGGCGGTGACTGCTTATGCCCACTTCTCCGTAGAGTCAGAGCAGTATTGGTTAGGGGATAACCCTTGGTCTTATGTGATGATGGTGGTCGCGGTCTTCATCATTGTGCAGCAGATTAACTCCTTGGTGACGGCGCCGAAGATTGTGGGTGACTCAGTAGGGCTGCATCCGATGACTGTCATCTTTTCGATGCTGTTTTGGTCCTTACTGTTGGGGGGATTCTTGGGTGCACTGTTGGCTGTTCCTATGACGGCGGCGGTGAAGGTACTCTTCACTCGATATGTTTGGCAAAAGCGCGTCAAAGGGGAGCTCGTTGGTGCGGTAGCGGCTGACTAGTGGAGGCTCGCCCACAGGCGATCCTGATCCCGCTCCACCTCTATCAGCGTGACGAAGAGGCGAGGCGTTACGTTCGGCGGGATATTGGCTCCGCCTAAACATAGGCCTCCAGGATGCACCTTGGTCGCCTTTGGCGACCAAGCCATCCCTGCGGCCTATGCTGGAATCGACCCGCCCTTATCAGGGCTGGGTGAATGGAATTTGAGAGTTGAATGGAGACGTTGCGAGTTAGTATAGGTGATTACTGCTCGAACGGTATTACTCGCGCTCGGTACTCTGTTGGTAGTCCCCCAGGGCGAGTTGATCATCACTCTCATCTTGCTGGAAGGTAGTAGGCCACGCGAGGTTCTGTAGGTCTTCCGCATTGGGGAGTTCATTGATCGATTTGATACCGAAGTGATCGTAGAAGAAGTCGGTAGTCGAATAGAGCAGAGGGCGGCCAGGGACTTCCGCCCGTCCAGAGATTTTGACCAGCCCCGCGTCGAGGAGCTTTTGCACGAGTGAGTCTGAGGAAACTCCTCGGATCGACTCGATAGAGGCCTTAGTTGTCGGCTGTCGGTATGCGATGATTGCGAGTGTCTCTAGGGTTGCTTGGCTGAGTCGCGTGCTTTTTGGGCGCGGATGAAGTGGTGTGAGGTAATCTGAGAATTCTGCCCTAGTGAAGAATTTCCACCCCTTGGCCGTATCGATAATCGTGAAGCTACGCCCTGTGGCTTCATAGTACTCATTGAGTTCATGGATACAGAGATGAATTTGCTCCTCGGATGTTTGTCGGAACTCCGGGTTAGCAGACTGCTCCTTGAGATACTGTTGAATCGCATTTGCCGAGAGGCCGTCGCCTGTGGAGATTAAGTAGGCTTCGATAACAGCGGAGAGTTGGGGCATAGAGGTATCTAATGGGATTAGGAGGAAATCTCAACTGGATTTTTAGCAATGGTAGAGAGATTCATAGGTGACCTGGGGGACAAAAAAAGCGAAGCCCCTAGAGGCTTCGCTTTGATTCTGATTGTTAGAGATCCTTTACTTGCCGAAGAATTTCTTCGCCTTCTCGAGGAATGACCCAGAGAGTGGGGCATTCTCATCACCAATTGACTCAGCAAAGGAGACGAGCTTCTCTTTTTGGTTTGTGTCGAGTTTGGTTGGAACTTCTACTCGTACTTCTACGAGGAGGTCTCCTTTACGTCCTGTCTGGAGATTAGGCATGCCTTTCTCACGGAGGCGGAAGAGAGTACCACCTTGTGTCCCCGCAGGGATCTTGATAGAGGCCTTACCGACGAGGGTAGGCACATCGATCTCTCCTCCGAGGGTACAGGTTGAGAACGGAGTAGGGACTTCACACTCGAGAGTGTCACCGTCACGCTCGAAGACATCATGAGGGGCGACCTCGAGGAAGACATATAAGTCACCGTCTGGACCGCCATTCACGCCTGAGTCTCCGTTACCGGTAGAGCGTAGACGTGTACCGGTAGAGACACCCGCAGGGATACGGAGTTTGATACGGTCGAGCTTTTGTTCACGGCCAGTTCCTTCGCAGGTGTCACATGGATCAGAGATCGTCGACCCGGTACCATTACAGGTAGGACATGTCGTTTGTTGGATGAAGATACCCGCTTGACGCGTGACGACACCAGAGCCGTTACAGGTAGAACAGGTTTGCTTACCTTTGCCACTCTTAGAGCCAGAACCTCGGCAAGGGGTACAGGAGGCAAACTTTTCGATTTCGAGTTCCTTCTCTACACCTGTAGCCGCTTCTTCGAGTGTGATCTCGAGATCATATCGTAGATCGCTACCTTTTTGGGCAGCAGAGCGACCACCACGGCGGCCACCGCCTCCGAAGAGGTCTTCGAATCCACCTCCACCACCGAAGGCACCACCAAACACTTGAGAGAAGATGTCCATTGGGTCGTGATAGCCACCACGACCACCTCCGCCTCCCATGCCTCCTTCGAAGGCTTGGTGTCCATAGCGGTCATAGGCTGCACGCTTATCTTCATCACTGAGGATCTCGTATGCGTAGCCGATCTCCTTGAACTTATCCTCTGCTGATGGATCGTCAGGGTTCTTATCTGGGTGATACTTTACCGCGAGCTTACGGTAAGCCTTCTTGATTTCTGGGCCCGTTGCAGACTTGCTGACACCGAGCGTTTCATATAAATCTTCTTTCATAATTATTCAGCAGCAGGTTCAGCACTCTCTTCTTCGCCTTCTTCTTCAGCTTTTGGGGCTGCTGCGACAACGACGTTTGCCGCGCGGAGGAGGTTGTCATGGAGGGTGTACCCAGGGCGGATGGTGCGGATGACAGTTCCCTCCGCTACTTCTGTTGTCTCTTCTTGTGAGATAGCTTCGTGTAGGTTGTGGTCAAACTCTTGCCCTGTTGGCTCAAATGTTTTGACCCCATTGTTAGTGAGGAACTCATCGATCTGATCCTTCACCATCTTCATGCCGAGATAGATCATGGAGGATTGATCAGCGGAGGCTGCATCGAGCCCCATCTTGAAGTTATCGAGAACAGGAAGGAGTTCTCCTAGGAGTCCTTTATTCCCGTACTTACGAGCTTCTTGTAGGTCGCGAGCCACGCGCTTGCGGTAGTTCTCTAGCTCTGCTGCTGTGCGGACTGCTTGATCCTTCCACTTAGCGACTTCTGCCTCTAGTGCTTGTTCTGGAGTGAGTTCAGGTTCTACTGTTTCTACCTCTGTAGTTTCCTCTACTGTGGCTTCTGCAGTTTCGTTTACTGGAACTTCTTCGATCTCCGATTTTTCTTCAGTGTTACTCATACAAACTTCATCGTAACTATCGGGAGAAATTGCCAGCGAAATTGTTGCTTAAAAGCATTTTTTTGAGACCTTCTTGCTGTTTGGTTGCGGTGAGAGACATTCATGGTCACCAAAATCAGTCTCAGGAGGTCAATAGGGATCAGGTCGAAGCCGTATTCTACTAGTGGTGAGGTGGGCCAATGAAGGGATGTCTGGATCGTTCGGCCGCTAAAAAAGTAGGAGCAAGACCCTTTCCGAGGTTCCCTACAGACGTTCAATGACGACCAACGTGATATCATCAGATTGAGCTGCCCCATCGACGAATGCATCGACCGAGTCTAGAATCTCGAGACCGAGCTCATGGGCTCCGAGACCACTCTGATTTCGGGCTATGTCTTCTAGGCGGAGACTGCTAAACTCCTCTCCTGATCGATTATTGGCCTCGATGATACCATCGGTATAGAGCAGCAGAGTGTCTCCGCTCTTCATCTGGATTTGGTGGTCTTTGAGTAGAGTGGCGAAGATGTCTCCTTCATCGATCCCCACTGCGAGCCCTGGAGGCTTGATCTTGTGTAGTTCGCAGCTCTCCGCCTTGAAGAAGTAGGCTGGATTATGTCCAGCTCTTGCGAGAGTGACTTCCCCAGTAGTATGGTTGAGGTGGGTATAGATCGCACTGATGAACATGTCTTCACGGACATCGGGATAGATCAGGCGGTTCAGCTTATCGAGTCCTTCCGAGGGCGCGCTAGCTCCCTTAGAGATAGCCTTGAGCGTACTGCGGAAGGTCGCCATGATAATCCCTGCAGGAACGCCTTTTCCTGATACGTCTGCGATAATGATGCCAGTTTCATTATCTGAGACAGCGGTATAATCGAAGTAATCACCACTGATCATGCTCGCGGGAACGTTGTAGCCGAATACCTTAAAGCCAGGAATCTCGGGCTCTTTCTCAGGAATGAGGACGCGCTGTACTTCTTGGGCGGTTTGGAGTTCGTTCTCGAGGCGTTTCTTTTCCGCTGCTTGGTGATGCGCCTTGAAGTTACCGATCGCAAAGGCCGATTGCTCTGCAATGGATTTAAAGGTGAAGAGGTCTTCGATTGAATAGGCATCGTGACATGACTCCTTGGTCACCGCGAGAACTCCTATTTGCTTGCCTGCATGAGTGAGGGGGGCGACCATCGCCGCTCCTTCTGCAGAGTAAGACACCATTTGGTCTAGGAAGCAGGGGTGTGCTCGGAGGCTATCGACCTTGAATGGGGCATTGGTTGCTAGAGCGTAGCCTAGTACTCCATCATAACGACTAACGGAGGTATGCTTGATGATGCTCTCCAGCTTCTCATTCGGCGAGAGGTCTGGGTCAGAGATGAGCTGGATACAATCAGCTGTGACAGAAGCTGGGCGGAGGGTCAGGCCTGATTGATCGAGGAGATAGAGTGCAGCGCCCTCGGACTGAGAGACTCGCTGAACACCGTCTACGATGAGTTTGTGTAACTTCTGCGGCGTTGTCTCAGCTGCGGTGGATAAGCCTAGATGGTGGAGGAAGTCGAACATCCGCTTCTCTCCCTGAGCTAGTTCCTTACGGATGAGCTCTGAGGATGCTAGATCTAGCTTCGTCTGATAGAGTCGCAGTATTACATAGACGAGTCCAATAATAGCAAGCCCTAGGAGGGTGTAGAAGATCAGGTCTATGTACGAGATATTGTCCACTTAGTAATAGCAGTATACTACTCGTTCAGCTGCTGTTCAAAGGTTTTTATAACAGAAGAGAACTCTTCCTGATTTGAGTCGCTCAGAGATCCCAATGTCTTGTGGGTATCTAAGATGAGCCTCGCGTCAGGCTTTTTGGTGCCATCTTCTGGTGACCATTCCTTGAGCTTGGGTTTAACCTTACTGCAACTGCAATAGAGTTCGTTATTCTGAGAATTGATTTCGAGGAGCGCATCGATGCCGAGCTCTTCGAGGGATTCACAGTTTTTCTCACTCACGCAGAAGAGATGGAGATTAGACTTGAAGGATGACTTATGCTTGATGGCGAGACCTGCGATCATACCCATGAAAGTCGAGTCCATGCCTGTACATTGTTCTAAGTCCAGCACGAGTTGCGTCTGGTCTCCGAGTTCGAGAATCTTCTCAGAATATTTCTTAACGGTGGGCGCGAGGAAGACGTCTCCTTTTCCGAAAATCTTGATCCAGGAGAAATTATCCGCTTGCCCTATTTGGATGGATGATGAATTTGCCACTGATGACGAATGTTTAATAATTATGTGTAATAGCGTAGAGAGTAGTTTCTCAGATTACAACCTTTAATATCGTAAAAAGTGGCATTTTTTGTGTCACTATCAAATCAATTAGCGGAAGTAATCAAAATGGTGATTTTGCTTTGGTGATGTGAGGTGGTCTTAGGTAGACGACTTCGTTAGGCTGTTGATTGAGTTGGTTTTGTGCTGAGTGCGTAAGAGATGACCAATAACGAATCAATTGCTCCGCAGATGCACTGACGATTTGTACAATTAAGTGTGCAGGTAAGGGAAGCTTTTCTGTCGGCTCGAATGAGCAGAATTGAGAAGATGGATCAGTAGCAGTAATAACCTCCGAGAATTCGTCTTTAGTATAGACCTTTGGGGTATGCATGCTGTGGTCTTGTAGGAAGTAGGCTCCTCTGCGGGCATCGCCGATGAGAACCTTTTCAGTGGGAGTATCGAGACCGTAGAAGGATGGGATAGTAGCGACTGGGCAGGAGTGCACAATGGCGATGGCTTCCGCGGTAGCGAGGCCGACGCGCGCTCCTGAGTAGGATCCCGGGCCAGATCCAACGAGAATTTGCGAAATAGGGGCAGGGGAGGCCTCGAGGAGCGACTTAATTTCATCCGCTAGAGGGACATTCACATTATTGTTATTTGGGAAGACACGTGTAAGGAAGGTGCCATTCTCTTGTAGAATAGAGACGCTTGCAGGCTCTGCGGAGGTTTCAATAGCGAGAATCATGTTATTTTTTTTGAAAGTTAAGCGCTTTTTGCGAAATAAAGAAAATCAATTCATGATTTCTTTTGTTTCTCCCTTGATCAGTTGGGAATATGTGTTCTTAACTATGTTAAAATAAAATTACAACCATGTCAGACTACGCAAAAGGACTAGAAGGCGTCATTGCCAATGAATCGAAATTATCGAAAGTTGAGGGATTAGCAGGTAAGCTCTCGTATCTGGGGTATTCAATCGATGATCTCGTGGAGAATTGTTCTTTTGAAGAGGTGACCTACCTCTTACATAATGGACAGCTTCCAACAAAGGCACAACTCGCAGAGCTTGAGCAAACACTTAGAAATGACCGTGAGGTACCACAAGGAATTCTCGATTACCTTAAGGTTGCTCCTAAGGACGCTCTTCCGATGGATGTGATCCGTACGGGTGTATCAATGCTCGGCCTCTATGATAAGCGTGCGGGTATCGGTGAGCCAGATCAAGAGTCTAACCGATTAGTTGCTCTCTCTATCGTGGCTAAGATTCCGGTCATCATTGCAGCATTCCACCGTTACCGTCAGGGACTAGAGCTTCCTCCAGTACGTAATGATCTCTCAGAGGCAGCTCACTTCCTCTATCTTGTAAATGGCGAGGAGCCATCAGAGGCAGCTACGCGTACACTCGATATCGCATACACTCTCCACGCAGACCACGGGATGAACGCTTCGACCTTCTCGTCACGTGTAACGGTTGCGACTCTCTCAGATATGTACTCAGCGATCACATCAGCTGTAGGTACGCTCAAGGGACCACTTCACGGTGGTGCTAACGAAGGTGTGATCAAGATGCTTCTTGAAATCGGTGAGCCTGAGAACGTAGATGCGTTCGTGGAAGACTGTCTCGTCAATAAGAAGAAGATCATGGGGATCGGACACCGTGTTTACAAGGTACTCGACCCACGTGCTCCACACCTCCAGAAGATGGCTATCAAGCTGACGGAAGAGCTCGGAGAAGCGAAGTGGATCAAGATGTCAGAGCGTATTGCAGAGATTATGCGTGAGCGTAAGGGCCTCAATGCGAACGTAGACTTCTACTCAGCGACAGTATACTACTCACTCGGTATCCCTACAGACCTCTTCACACCGATCTTCGCGATCGCTCGTGCAGCAGGATGGACCGCACAGGTTCTCGAGCAGTTAGAGGATAACCGTCTCTATCGTCCACTTACTAAGTATGTTGGACCAGAGGAGTTACTCCCATTCGTACCTCTCGAGGAGCGCTAGTCGCAGGCATTCTTTTCTTCCCGAGAGTAGTATCGGGAAGTTTTTTTATAGACGGGTCTCAGATACCCGTCTTCTTTTATTTTGACCGAGGAGCATTATGACGACACTTTTAGACACCTTGACTAAGGGGGCACAATACTTAGAGAAAAAGGGCGTAGACTCGCCACGTTTAACGATGGAGTTGCTGGTGGCGCATGTGATGAAGATGCAGCGCATGCAGTTATATCTAGAGTTTGATCGCCCTCTCGAGGAGGAGGAGCTCGAGAGCCTCCGTGGATTATTAAAGCAAAGGGGGGAGCGTGTGCCTCTACAGCATTTGATCGGTTCGGTAGAGTTCTATGGTCGTGAGTTTAAGTCTGACGCTAGGGCCTTGATTCCTCGACCAGAGACGGAGGAGCTCGTGGAATACGTACTCAAGCTCGATCTCCCTGAGTCACCTCGTATCTTAGACCTGTGTTGTGGTACAGGAGTGATCGGGTTAACCTTACAGGCGGAGCTCGGAGACGAGGCGCAGGTGACGTTGTCTGACGTCAGTGAGGAAGCGCTGTCTCTGGCTCGTGAGAATGCGGACGCGTTAGGTCTCTCTGTTGAGTTCGTCCATTCAGACCTCTTTCAGTCTCTCTCAGGGGAGTACGACCTCATCGTAAGTAATCCACCGTACGTCTCGACTGAGGTAGAATTAGAACCCGAGTTAAGTCATGATCCCGCTCTCGCCCTCTTTTCTGGTGCAGACGGCTTGGACCTTATTAGGCATCTCGTGCCGCAGAGTTTCGAGCGATTGAGTAGTGGGGGAGTACTCGCTCTAGAGGTGGGTTATGACCAAGGTGGGGCGCTGCAGCATTTGATGGAGCAGGCTGGATTTACCGACGTGAGAGTGGAGAGCGATATGTCTCAGATTGAGCGCTTCCCGATTGGTAAAAAGTAGGGGTGTTCATTGTAGTAATGAGTCACGATTCGCACGAGAGAGATTTAGAAGTTCATTCTTTGAAAAGAAGTCTATTTTTTATGACTTTTTTCTCGCTCTGCGTTGTCTGATAAAACACATAAATAGGTAATCATGGATAAACTCATCGTATCAGGAGGCTCAACATTACAGGGGAGCATCAATATATCAGGTTCTAAAAATGCTTCTCTTCCTATCCTCGCGGCAACTATTCTTGCTGAGGATCCATGTATCATTCGTCGTGTGCCAGATGTATCGGACACGAACTACATGATCCAAATCCTGAACCAACTCGGGGTGCATGTAGAGCGCTCTAGTGGAACGGTACGTACGAACCCAGAGAACATTATTTCAGAAGCTCCATATGATCTCGTCAGAAAGATGAGAGCATCGATCTGTATCATGGGGCCACTCCTCGCACGTACAGGCCGCGCTAAGGTCTCTCTTCCGGGCGGATGTGTGATCGGAGACCGTCCGATCGACCTTCATATCAAAGGACTCGAAGCACTCGGTGCTAAGGTCGAGATGGAAGGCGGCGACATCACGCTCACAGCTCCAGAAGGCGGACTCGTTGGTGCAACGATCAACATGCGAGGTAAGAATGGTCCAACCGTTCTCGGTACCGATAACGTCATGATGGCTGCGACGCTCGCTAAGGGAACTACTGTGATCGAGTCGGCAGCATGTGAGCCAGAGGTGGTGGATCTCGCTAATTTCCTCAACTCTCTTGGTGCTAAGATCACTGGTGCAGGTACGCGTAGCATTACGATCGAGGGTGTTGAACGTCTCGGCGGTATCGAACACCACGTTATTGCGGACCGTATCGAGGCTGGTACATACATGGTCGCTGGTGCGATGGCTAGTGAAGGGATCACGCTCAAGCGTGTCTCTCGTCCAGAGCTCAAGGCGGTAGAAGAAGTCCTCTTAGAGGCTGGACACGTTGTCGAGTTTGACGAGGAGAAGAACACTGTCTTCGTCGCGCCAGGTAAGAATCCTAAAGGATTCCAGATCGTGACAGAGCCTTACCCAGGTTTCCCTACGGATATGCAGGCTCAGTTCTCAGCACTCGCAGCAGTGACACCAGGTATCTCAGTGATCAAGGATACGATTTTCCCACAACGCTTCATGCACTGTGCGGAGATGAAGCGTATGGGCGCTGATATCCAAGTCGATAACGGACAGGCTGTGATCCAAGGTGGAAAGCCACTCAGTGGTGCTCCAGTAATGGCGTCTGACCTCCGAGCTTCGGCCGCCCTCGTGCTAGCGGGACTCTGTGCAGAAGGTGATACACACATCAGCCGTCTCTACCACATTGACCGTGGATACGAGAACATTGACGACAAGCTCGAGCAACTCGGCGCGGATGTCCAACGTGTAAAAGAATAGTCTTTACGCAAATAATACACCTTATGGCTCGGTAAGGTGTATGAGAGTCTCCGACTCTTGATGATCCCGAGC
>WTJZ01000191.1:12118-16050 GCA_011524615.1 Akkermansiaceae bacterium
GCCTAGTGTTTTACGCTAGGCTTGTTTGTTTTTTCAGCATCCTGAGTTAGATCCACATTATCATTGTGTTTACAGAGTGGTGATACGGCTTGTCCTTGCCCTTCGTTAAGACCGTCTTTACAGGGTTCTGATGTTTTTTAGATCAATTAGACGTAAGTAAATGTATAGGCTTACCCATGCCTGTTGAGATTACTATAGCATGGGTGGTTCTAAGTATTCCCAATACTGGTTGTCTTCATCATATTGGGCAGTATCTATGAGCGCTAGGTTCTCATCAAAGTACGTGATGACATCTGGTAGGGGAACGACTTCAGAATCATAGATACCTCTTGAGATGAGGATGAATTGATTACCGTCATAGCTAACCAAACATTCAGCGCCAAAGTACTTCGTGAAAACCTCGACCGAGCGACCTCCTACCTTGAACGTGTAGAATGATCTGCAGTCCATACAGTACCTAGCAGCTACCCAATCCAGCGTTAAGAGTTGCTGCCGTTGTTCCCGTGATAGATCCTGTGAGAACAATGAATTTCCATTCAGAATGACATCAAAGAAGAGATCGGCATGAAGGTAGTTCTCATAATTATCACGTTTCACACTTAGAACGTCGCTAGCTTCAGGTTCATTACTTTTATAATGAGTGTTGATGGAGAGTTCTTTGTCTTCGTTATGATAAGAGGTATGAGGAGTTATTTCGAGATTTAACGGAGTGGACCTAGGGTACTTATTCTGCTCTTTATCTTCAGATTTTTGGGCTTCTGTGAGGGAGCTGTGATCCGCATTAGCGACCTTATCTGCCTTTACAAAGCATTTAGTGAGAAGGAAGATTGCTTTGATGTAGGCGATAAATCTCATAGGCCACTGAAATACTGATTACCTTTTATATCCATGGCAACTAGATAACGTTACAACTCTATCGCTAACATAGGAGGTTGTTACGCCTGTCTTCCCCTCTAATGAAACTTTCGCGTCATTCAGCGTGCTTTCGTGGTTCACTCTTGGTGTCCTGAGATAATGCCCATTGTTGAGGGAAATGGGATGGGGAATGGTGCTTGTATAGTCGCGCTCTGTAGAATTCATGAGAAATTCACAGAAGGTTCATTAAACCTTCATAGAGCTATGGTGAGGTGTTCTGGAAGTTAACCAGAACCGTATGGAAGTTTTTCACAAAGCAAAGAAGTTGATAGGGCAACTCCTCAGAGGGAGGCCTGATCAGCTGGTGTTGTGGATTCAGGATCCTACATCTGGCAGAATCGGGTTGTGTGTGGCTATAGTGGCCGTCGGGTGTGGGATCTATGGAGTGGCTCTTGGGTGCTGGAGGTCTACCGTCATGGGAGTGTATGTCGGGGTAAAGTTTCCTCTCTTGATAGCGTTGACCTTGTTGTGCAATGCGCTGATCAATGGGGTGCTAGGATTGCTCTTGGGGAGTCGGTTAGGCTTTAGGCAATCGATCTTGGCGCTGTTGATGAGCTTTTCGGTCTTTGCTCTGATAGTGGGGGCTCTGACACCTGTATTGCTCTATCTCATGCTGCAGTTGCCTGCTGCTGGCTCGGGGGACGCTCGGCTGGGGCATGCGGCCTACCTCTTGATTCATACGGCTATCATTGCTTCAGCAGGAGTCGTGGCAAAGGTGCACCTCTATCGCTGTCTGAAGGCGTATTGTCCGAGCATCAGGGCGGCCCGGTGCACTCTCGCGGCTTGGCTTGGGGGGAATGCCTTTGTGGGGGCACAGTTTTCATGGATCTTGCGTCCCTTCTTTGGGAGTCCGGGGCTGGAGGTGGCCTTTCTCCGAGAGGACCCGATGAATGGAACCTTTTACGAAGCGGTATGGAAGTCATGCAGAACCGTGGCTCCGGAATCGGTTAATCGTGGGGATCTCGTCTTTTGTATCCTGTTCATCTCCGTCGTCGTCGGCCTGCTGAGGGCGCTTCGTACCTTTTACCTAGAACTAACGAATCATGAAGACAGAAGATCCAACCACGAATGATCAGTCACCTGAGGGGACTGATGAAGTCCACATCGAAACCATCAATGACGCCCATCGAGTCAGCGTCCTCTTTGAGAGCTTGCTCAAGAGGCCTCTGAGTCTGGTGGAGCACATACGAAAGGAGCAGCAGCCATGGCACATGAATCTCGCATTCCTAATGATTACGGTAGTGAGCCTGATCGTGTATGGGTTTGTGGTCGGGTCGTTCGCGATGCATGAACAGTTGTGGGCCTCTCCGCTGAAGTTCTTGCTAGGGGCTGGGATGAGTGCGTTGATCTGCTTCCCGAGTCTCTATATCTTCTCGTGCTTAACGGGGGCGAGCTGTGAATTGCGATCACTGGTCTCAGGCTTACAGGGGACCTTGGCCTTGATGGGAGTCTTATTGGTCGGCTTTTCGCCAGTGCTTTGGGTATTCTCGCAGTCGACTCATTTATTAGGCTTTATGGGCTTCTTGATCTTAGTCAGCTGGGTGATCGCCTTTGTCTTTGCGATGGGATTTTTGGACAAGTTGATGAAGCGCTCTGGGGCGAGGAAGTTGCACGCGATCAAGGTGTGGTCGGGCATCTTCTTATTAGTGACGCTGCAGATGTCGAGTAGCCTACGCCCGATCTTGGGGCGCTCGGATCAGTTACTGACGAATGAGAAGCGCTTCTTCATTCAACACTGGGTGGAGACCGCAGGGGAGGTCATCGGAGAGAGTCACTAGGGAGGGAATATGGATACTCAGATATTTTGGCAGAACTTACGCTACTGGGCGGGGCATGTCCCACTGTGTGCCGCGGGGAGCATCGGGCTAGCGTGCCTAGGAGGATATAGCTCTATCGAGAGCCTATGTGGAATGGGAGCCGGGATCATATTCTTCATCCTCGTGTACGCCCTCATCTCGTGCTGGTCAGGGTTTCAGGACAAGAGCCGGTTAGGAGCTCGAGCGTTGCGGTTAGCGACTCGTATCCGATTGGTCTGTTCGTTGCTCGTGGTAGCAGGCCTGTGCTGCCCACCTTTGCTGATGGTTTCGCTCGACTATTATTTAGGCATGTTCGCAATCGAGGGCGTGCGACTTATGGGAGATTACCTGCTGGATCACTCTGAGACGGTGAGAGAGTTCGTGCAGGTGGATCAGCGGGACTTTTGGTTTGGTCGGATGGAGTCGCTGGTGCCGACCTTTATCACGGTCGTAGTAGAGGGCGTGATGTTGTCCCTGACCCTTCTTCTGACGAGTGGATTCATCCAGCTCATTTTACAACACCGACGAGAGCAGAGTGCATGAAGATTAGTCTCTTATTAGGTCTCATACCTTTAATTATTATGATCACATTATTATCTAAGCCAGTCCCGAACTCGCCCTTTAGACCCATTATCTTACCGGAGGAATATGCGCATCTAGAGCGGTGTGACCTTACTCAGATGAAGGGAGTCTTTGGGCAGTCGTTCAAGGGGTCTGTAGAAGCGTATACTTATGAGCGGGGGATCATCATTGTACGTCAGGTGTACGGCGTGACCAAAGAGATGCATGAACCAGACGAGTGTCTGTCGACGCTCGGGTACCGGACGAGTGCTCATCAGAAGTCCTATGATAGGGAGGGGAGAGAGTGGAGTACCTTTACCGCGCGCACTCGTAAGAACCATTTCTTGGTGCGGTCGATGATTGTGCAGCCAGAGGGAGAAGCTGCGTGGCACAGTACACGGGAGTGGTACTGGAGTGCGGCACTGAAGCCGCAGGCGACCCGATACCTCGCCATTACGGAGCTAGAAGCGTTGGAGATGGAGTTATGATGCGTCGATTGACAGTCTCTGATGTGCATTGGGTTCTGCTGGCAGTAGTGATCCTGATGGTGAACCGTATCTCGCTCCAGATGGCTCAGGTGGATCTCGCGAGTGGTCTCTTCATCGTGCTCCATCTAGGCTGTCGGCTCGCTCAGGTTCCGGTGAGGAGTCTCCTCTTACT
>WTJZ01000092.1 GCA_011524615.1 Akkermansiaceae bacterium
ATGCGCTCCAGATGTATCGTTATCAGGACCTATTGGCTGAGGTGGTTACGGCGACGCAGAGCAAGCATCAGGATATGTTAGGTTTTGCACAACAAAAGCCTAAGGAGCGAAAGAAGAGCTTCCTGTCCCGAGAGTGTGACTATTGCAGCCCTTGTGAGTTACTCGAATGCCTGAGCTGTGGAAGTAAGGGAGGCGGGTCCGACGATTGTGCCGTTTGCTGTTGTGAGGGCTGTAGTTGTGGCTCATAGCGGCATTATTCTGCGAGCGTGATCGTGGCGCGGATCGTATTATCATCTGGTCTCGCGTCTGGGGTGTGATCCGGAGTCTGTACGGTAGCAGAGAGGGAGAGTTGATCCACTCCTGCCGTGACGGTGATTGGGATTTCGGTGCTCTCCTTAGGTGATAATTCATCAATCGTTGTTTGGTAGGACTCGCCATTGATCGTGACGTGTAGAGTAGCATTGCGGAGGGGCTCCGTGCCTGGGTTATCGATGACGAGGGTGATCATGGGTTCTCCTGTGAGAGGGTCGCTGGTGGTAATGGGGGAAGCCAGCGCCGCATCGTAGATCCCTGTGGTGTCATGGCTCAGGATGACATCCGTCTGTGGGTAGCCGTGGCCGAAGAGGGTGTCTTGTCCTGCAGGGCCGAGTTCATTCAGGTTATCAATGACGATCTCACTGGCTAGATAGGCATTGTCGATCTCTAGCTCACTCATTGCAGCGGCGATGATGTTTGCGGCGATTTGGGCAGAAGGTGAGGTTCCCGTACTGAGAGAATAACCGTCCTCTTCATGCGCCGTGACCAGCCCTACTCCCGGAGCGGCGAGGGTGAGACTTTCTCCCGTATTGGCAAAGCCTGGATAATTTCGGTAATAGTCTAGAGCTGTCACAGAGATCACATCTGGATGAGCTGCGGGATACATCGGCGTATCGGTGCCACTATTTCCCGCCGAGGCGATAATGAGGGCGCCATGGTCGACAGCGTATTGGATCGCATCATCTAGCGTAGAGTTCGTATCGACAGAGGCCATGGAGATGGGGATGAGGTCTGCGCCCTGGTCGACGGCGAGGTAGATTGCTTCCGCGAGAGTGAAGAGGTCTGAGAATCCAGTCGAGTCTGAGACCTGGATGCTCATCAGGTCTACGGCAGGGGCGATCGCGGTCTCTACACGCCAGAGGGAGGCCATCGCGGTGCCATGAGGATGGAGTTCACTCGTGGACTCGATCAGCGAGTATGCCGTAACGTCTGAGTCGAAGACAGGGTGATCCATCAGTCCCGTATCAATGACAGCGACAGAGACGCCCTCTCCCCAGTGGCGATTATCTTCTGTGATCCCTAGCCACTCTAGCACACGTCCCTCAAAGCCGACGGCAGAGGGGCTCAGCGTTCCCTCAACTAAGGGAGGCGGGGAGACATAGTAGTTATGCTCGATCTGGGCTCCTTCTGGGAGGAGGTCTGAGAGGGAAGAGTGAGCACGCACTCGGAGCGTATTGCTGTAGCGACTGCGCCCTAATATTTCGATCCCGTTAGAAGATATCATAAACTCCTCCAGCGCCTGCTCAGAAGGAAAGCTCAGGAGGTATTCATCTGGAATCGCATCCTCTGAAGGACGGGGCAAGTTACGCTTGGGCTGCTCCTCCGTGTCTAATGGGAGAGTGGAGGGTGAGGTGCTAGGAGGGCGCGATGTCCGTGTAGTACGGGGTTCCGTTGCCGCTGGCTTAGGGAACTGCCATGCCATGACACCCATGATGATCATCACTACTAGCCCCAGGTAGAGGATGAATACCTTATTAAGATCGCGCATACTTATGCGAGCGTAACAGAAAAGACTTTCTTTTCTAAGATTTTGTCATTATTGATCGTATCCTTCGACAAACATAAAATGCGTAACCTATTAACAGACCCCCTCTGGCATGAAGATGACCTCGGTGCTCCGATCCCCGATGTGAGACACGCGTGCTCTGTGTGCTTCCCTACCTGGCAGTCTGTTATCGATTATGAGGAAGGGCGTGAAAAGGTCACGCGCCGTCTCGAGTCTGGTTATCCACGCTTTGTCCTTCACCCTGACGTAGCGGCCCTCTTTGCTAAGGTGCGACAAGAATCTGCAATGCAGGATGAAGATGTCATGGTCTATCCAACGCGGGACGCAGCCCAGCGCGCGCAACGCTTTTTTGAACTCACACATGAGAAGGCGACCTCGATCAAAAGTTATAAGGGGGTGTACGCCTTTGTCTTCCCTAAGATTGGGTATGAGCAGGCCAAGCTCTTTTGGCGCTACACTGGCGTCGGAATCAGTAGCCGTATGGCGCAACGCATTCTAAATGGGGTCCCAACCCCGACCTCCGAGAGAGATGCGCGAGCGGAGGTAGCGCAGTTCTTCCAGAGTCGTGATCAAGACACGCACCTATGGCAGAGCGGGATGTCTGCTATCTTTGCGACACACCGCTTCATCAATAGTGAGAACCCTGGCAAGAAGACGCTGCAAGTGGAGTTCCCCTACGTGGACTCCATGCGAACGCAGCAGTCGTTCGGCAGTGGGGTAGTCTTTCTCCCTGACTGTGATGGAGAAGACCTCCGTGTCGCTATCGAGCGCATCATTGCGGGCGAGTTTGCTGCAGTCTATACAGAGGTGCCCTCGAACCCTCTTCTGAAGACTCCCCCGATCAAGGAGCTCGCCAAAGCCTGCCAAACCAGCAAAACCCCTCTCATCATTGATGATACGGTGGCGAGTCATCTCAATGTCGATGTACTCCCATACGCCGACATCGTGACCACCAGTCTGACCAAATGGATCTCAGGAAAAGGTGATGTCCTAGCAGGTGTGACCCGTATCAACCCTCAATCCGCCTTTGCCGAACAGGCTTCACTCTTCTTTGCGGAAGAGAACCCAGAGGGCAGCACACTCGATGTCGAGGATGCCGAGGTGTTGCTAGATAACATGGCAGGGTTTGAGGAGCGTATGAAGGTCATCAATGCTAGAGGGGAGGCTGTGGCCCAATACCTCCAGGCTCATCCTCTCATCGAAGATGTCTATTACCCTAAGTATTCTTCCCCTGAGCTCTATGAAGACCTCATGTGCGAAGGCGCAGGCTACGGCGGACTCCTCTCCATCACCTTTAAGAATGAAAAGAAAGCCGCCGGCTTTTACGACGCGCTCAAGCTCACCAAAGGACCAAGCCTCGGAACCGAGTTCACCCTCGTGTGCCCCTATACCCTCCTAGCTCACTATGATGAACTAGAATGGGCCGAGTCGCATAACGTACAAAAAAACCTCGTACGCTTCTCCATCGGAATGGAGCCCATCGGACACCTCCTCGCGACCTTACAAGAAGCGCTTGATATGGTGCGTTAGCCTGTTCTGCTAAGAAATGCCCGACATGTATCCACCAGCAATAGACCCAACAAAGGTTGGCGAGTATTCTGCGGTTGCGGGTGCCGGTGGCGGATACGTGTGGGACGAAGTGCTCGAATACCGAGTCTGGTGTCACCCAAAAGAAGGCGGCGACGACTTCTACTACGCATACACAACCTACGAAGAAGCACGCGATAAGGCAGATCTGCTTCGGGACACGGACGAGACTCTAGCGAAGGTTGAAGCCCCCCTCGCGCTGATTCTACAGAGGGAACATATCAACGAGCCTTCGCCGGGTGAGTACGAGCATGTCACGACCGAACGGAATACGGAGTGGCCGCCGGAATTTCTCTCAAGACCACGAAGAACGGAACGCACAATCCCGGAGTTCTTGTCTCAGGATGCACCTCCCAATCGACTCGATATTCTACGAGGCTTGGCATAATGGAAACTCAACGAGCAGAATAAGACGTCGCACGACAATCCGCTACCCGCCATGAGTCGAAGTTTCACCGCTAGCTACAACCCTAACCCCGAGTCGAAGCCTCGCTCCAGGTAGCGGATGTGTGGACTTGGACGTTGGGGATATTTGATGGCAGTTTGATGTGTCAAGATGATTACATGATAGAGTCGCTAGGATCATAGAGCTTAATGGAAACGAGAGAAATGAAGAAAATTTTACTCAAATACTTGGTAATTGGTGTTGTTAGCTTTTTTGCTGGTATAGCAGTTTGTTTAGGTTTCTTCATAGATTATGGAAACAGAAGTCATGCGCGTGAGGAGACGAGAATGGCCGAGTGGAATAGGGAATTAGCCATCAAAAATGGCGATGTGACGATGCAACGCTACCTAGAGGAAGTGATCGTATGGAATACGGTTAATCACCTTTCGCCAGCATATAGAGACAATCAGCCTCTAGTCATAGGTGAGACATGGGTATTGCCAGAACCTTTACGGGGGGAGACGGACTGTAAGAGGAGCAAGAGTGACTGGAATGTTATGGAGTTGATTGATAAAGGAGTGAATACCGGTCGCATTGTGTATGATGAAGGGAGGTAGACTTCGGTCTAGATTCTGTCATGCGTGTTTAAACCCTCTATTGGTGTTTTATAGCGGGCCTTTTGTGACTCGTTCTTTTTTTATATGGCCCACGAACCTTGTTGGTGAGAGCTATTGAGTTAGCCCTGATAAGGGCGATGAAAACCAGCACAGGCCGCTAGGCCTGTGATATGGTACAGACGGAATTTAAGGTCTGAAAGACCGTTGGATAAGGGTTTGTTTGTGCTTAGTACTAACGTTGATGGAAGCTCTGTTAGGGGGAGGCTTATTATGAGTGGGCTTGCTCTATTGTTTGTCCCTGTATTGCTAAGAGTTGAATAGAATAATTGACGTTTATTCTAAATTAGAATAACTAAAACACGTGAAATTTGCACTTCTAATCATTTCTTTGCTTTGCCCGCTTTATGGCTGTCTCTGGGACAGTGATACGATAAGAGATGAGCTTAAACTCCGCCCATCTATCTACGATCTCATTAGCGGACAAATCCCTAAGCATGGCACTGCTTACTATGAAAGGAGACTGCAGATCTTAGAGGGACGTGATTCCGCGAATGCCCCCCTAGCATTAAATGAGAAGATTGATCTAGGGGGCACGTATACACGTCTTAATAAGTTTACGGAAGCAGAAGGACTTTTCCGAGGTCTCTTGGAGCAATATCCTGAAAAATATGAACTCAACTCTAATCTTGGAGTCGTCTACAAGAAAGCCGGCGACTACCAACAGGCTTATCAATATCTAGACAAGGCTCTGAAAATCAATCCTGAGGGGCACATGGGATTAGGTGATTGGTATCTAAAGCGTGTGGAGTATGAGTTGACGAAGAAAGTTGGCGCAGAGCCCTATCAGAACTTTCTTCAAGAGCCGCGGGATCTAATGATGCTACGTGGTAATTTAAAGCCGAATCCAGAACAAATTCAACGTATCAATCTTCTCAGTAATATGA
>WTJZ01000058.1:0-8168 GCA_011524615.1 Akkermansiaceae bacterium
ATGCAAACAGAAGTAATCGCAGCTGATATATTTGACTGGAAAGACTCAGCCCAACAGGCCGCAGACCTCCTTGCCAAAGGAGAAATCGTTGCCCTCCCTACCGAGACTGTCTATGGCCTCGCCGCCAGCATCAGTAATGAAGATGCGATTCGCAAAGTATTCGAAGCAAAAGAGCGCCCTTCATATGACCCGCTCATCGTCCATGTCGCCAGTATCCAAGAACTAGAGGAGGTCGCGATCGTCTCTGATGACATCCGCAAGACTATTAACCAACTCGACAATAAGTTCTGGCCAGGACCACTCACTCTCGTTCTGCCAAAGCAACCCCACATCTCAGATCTGATCACTAGCGGACTCGACACTGTAGCCGTACGTATCCCTGCTAACGAAATCATGCGCGAGGTCTGTAAGATAGCTGGCCCTCTCGCAGCCCCAAGTGCGAACCGCTTTGGACGCATCAGCCCGACCTCAGCCTCCGCAGTACAGAAGGAGCTCGATGGACGTATCCCACTCATCATTGACGGTGGTGCCTGTAGAGACGGGATCGAGAGTACTATCATCAAGATCACCCCTCCGCCAGCAGAGGGCAAGAAACCGATCTTTACCCTACTCCGCCCAGGTGCGACCACCCGGGAGCAGCTCCGTGAATTCGGCAAGATCGAGAAACCCAAACCTCCACGTAAGGATGCCTCGGAGGAAGAGAAGAAGGCTGTGCAAGCTCCAGGCCTCCTCGACTCTCATTATTCCCCTGTCACCCCTCTCTACCTCTACGATAAGGCCGAAGAGTTCCAACCAGAAGAGGGTAAAAAGTACGGCCTCCTCAGCCTCAAAGGCGAAGATGGAGACTTCTTCGATAAGTATGAGTGGGACGCAGTAGCAACCCTCAGCCCTGGCAGTGGAAAGGTCTCAGAAGGAGCAGTACGTCTCTACTGGGCAATGCGCGAACTAGACGAACAGGACCTTGATGTGATCATCGCAGAACCAATGCATACCGCTAATGTAGGGGAAGCTCTCATGGATCGCCTCAAGCGCGCCGCTGTTAATCGCTAACCGCATCCCTCATGGCAAAAGGACACCTCAGCAACCAAGAGCGACTCGCGACTCTGAACTCCTTCGGTAAGGATCTCGCCCGTCGAGCTAAGTCTAAGTGTGAACTCTCAGGACAGTCTGGAGTCCCCCTTAAGATTTACGAAATCCCACCCGTCAAAGAACCTGAGTTCGATAAATGTCTCCTCGTCTGTGATGAGGTACACGAGCAACTGGAGCGCCCTAAGTCACTCACCCCTGACTCATGGCGCCATTTAGCCGAACTCATCTGGGAAGAGGAGCCTGCGATCCAGGTCATGTGCATCAGAATCCTCACTCACATCAGCAAGACGCACGCCTGGGCTCACGAGATCCTCGAATCATTTGACACTACAGACGAAATTTCTGAATGGGCAGACCAAGCCCCTCTCTCATAGATTCCACTCTCAATCAAATTAGATTATTTACACACAAAAATGATAGGGGATGACTATTTACTCGTCATCCCCTCTTTATTTTGACAAGATGGAGCATTCTTAGCTTTGCCTTATTCATGTATCTGCGCTCATTACACTCCACTGCACTAGCATGCTTATGCGTTCTCACCCCCCTATCTGCGGCTCGAATCGACCGTGATGCTGACGGATTACCAGATGTGTGGCAACAACGCTACCGAGCAGACCATCTCGCTCCAGAACGAGATAAGGACAAAGATGGATATACCAATGCGGAGGAAGCAGAGGCGGGGACTGATCCTTTTGACCCCTCAGACTATCCTCAGTTCGCTACCGTAACAGCAGACCCTACCTCAGAACAGGTCACCCTCACCTTCCCTACTCAATCAGGTAAACTCTACCAACTCCATGAGTCCACCTCTCTGGGAGGATTTAACATTCTTGGTCCGGTCGTACTCGGCGATGGCCTCCCATACACGCTGGATGTCGCTGCGGATTTCTCCACTATATCTGGCAATGTACTCCTCGAGCAGTGGTCAGATGTCACCGGCAACTCGATCTCGACCCTCACCGACCTCCCGACGTTCCCTTTTAATCCTGACGGATACTCTCGCCTCTCTTCTCTAGAGACTACGCCCCTCCTAGCGGCGGGCTTTGGGGGGCGTTTAGTGACCTTCATTACTCCTCCTGAGACAGGGAGTTACTCCTTCTTCCTCTCTAGTGGGAGCTCTGCGGAGCTCTTACTCAGCACCAGTACAGATCCAGATGACCTCGTAAAAGTGGCCGAAGTCCTCTCCGCCCAAACAGATATCGAGCCCTCAGTCTGGGATCAATATGACAGCCAACGCTCCGTCCCGATCTCCCTCACCGCAGGTCAATCCTATCTCCTGCAGGTGAACTACCTCGCCCATACCGCCGAGAGCCACTGCCAAGTAGGATGGACCGGCCCTACTATCACGGGCGTAGAGGTCATCTCAGAGAGTCACCTCTCTCCGACTGCCATTCCTGCTACATCCTACTCGCCCACTCCGATGTATACGAGAGATTATGAGGAATCAGCAGATCTCATCTGGCCTCTCTCCACTCTCGTCACTGCTCCTACTGGGATGTCAGGTAGTGCGGAATATATCTCTACTGACCCTGGCGCTCGTACTGACGAAACGATCGCGCTGGGCGAGAGTACGACCGACCACTTCTACGCCCGCTTCCTCGTCAATATGGGGACCACTAACCACAATGTCGGACTCTACTTCCAGGACACAGACACGACCGATGCTGAGGGGCCACGCATTGACTTCGAACTCAGAAACAGTAACACTATTCCTTCTATCCGTGCTGGAGGCTCAGGAGGGAGTGATTCTAACTCTGATATTGATCTCAACCACACCTACCGAGTAGAACTACTGGCCGCACTTGATACCCCTTTCACGTATGGATTTGATCAGTCCTTCCGCAGTGTGGCGGCCGACACCTTTGATCTGTACATCTCAGACCCTCTTACAGATGAGCTCCTCTACACGCATCGTGGGCTCACCTTTCGCGATGGAGCAGACGTACTCACTTCCATTGATCATCTCAGAATCAGTATCGGTACTAGTACGGTTCCCGATATCTACTTTGACGACTGGCACTTCACTGCAGGCGCTATCGATGGCAACGGCATCCTTCAGCCAAACCTCAGTGCCGCTCCTAATGGACATGAGGCTAAACGCTTCTTCTGTCTCACCATTGATGACAATGATCAGGACGGAGACGGCCTCTCAGACTGGGAGGAGATCGTACTGGGGCAAAATGCGCCCTACCTCTACTTTGATGATCAAACACAAGACGGACAAGATGACGCCACAGAGCTAGAATCTCAGCTCGATAGTGCGACAGGAGACATCACCGTCACACTCCAAGCATCCGACACGGCCGCCTTTGAGGATAACTCTCCTAACATTAGTGAAGATCATGGAGAGATAACGATTACACGTACCGGCCCGATCACTCCGATCACGGTCTCACTCTGTATCGCGCCTCTCTCAGATACTGGGAACACGACGACCATCTGTGACGGCACCTGCTGTACACTCGTCGGTACCGCGGGAGATGAAGCGGCAGAGCCTGAGGACTACCTGCTCATTGACGAAGAGGGGAACACCATTACCGATACGGTTGCGTTCGCTTTTGGAGAAATGACTAAGGTCATCACAGTCAAGGCGATCAAAGATACGATTAACGAGTATCCAGAGACCCTCAATATCGCATTAGCCACTCCCGCCGATGACGCCGGATACCTACTGTCCGACACTAATGGAGCGTCCATTCAGCTCTTCGACCTCCCAGATAGTCCCTCTAACTATGCCGTCTTCACCGGCCTCTACAGCCAAGACGGAAACGCAGTCTCCACCACCTCTGGCTCAGGATCTACCTCTGCGATTCTCAATGGCCCACGGACACAACTCCTGATTACCACTGAGTTCTCAGGTCTCACCTCCGCGCAACAAGATGCCCACATCCATAAGTCTAATCCAGGTGCAAGCGCAGGTGATAAGGTCGGCCCTATTATCTACGAGATCACGAATATCCCTGGTGACTCTACTAGTGGCATCCTCCTAGGCTCCCTCGATAACTATCTCTGGGATCTATCAGAGTCTGCAGGCACCGTACCTACCGCTGGTGGCGCAGCCTCTAAGCAAGCCATCATCGACTCCCTCTTCGGGCAAAATGGAGAGACCCCACTCTACTTTAATGTCCACACCGTGGATAATCCCGCAGGTGAGATTTGGTCCTTCCTCGGGATCACAGGAGGGTCGATCGAAGATCCTGGCACTCCTCCCGCCGATGCGACTCCGGGCTCCGCGAGTTATGCTCTCTTAGAGGGCGAGGACTTAGAAGCAGAAGTACGACGTTTCCTTGACCAAGCCACCTTCGGTGCGACTGAGGACGACGTCACAGCTCTATTAAGCACGATTAATGACACCCGCGCGACAGATCCCACCTATCACCGTCACGCCGCCTTTTCCGCCTGGATCGATGAGCAAATGGCTCTACCGCAGACCTACATTCTAGACCACCACCTAGCACTCGACTTTCAACAGGCTAAACTCAGAGGTTGGTTCGATGCCACTCTCAACCCTGAGCACGAGACGCTTCCTGGCGTCACTGTACCAGACCTTCCGGCGACTTGGCCGACCATTGACCGCTCACACACTGATCCTAATAAGTGGCACCTCACTGACACCTACCCATGGCACCGCCTCCATGAATATCTAGTCCAGCGTAACGGCAATGGCTCTCGTCCTGGCGATTCTAACCGACGTGTCGCTAACTGGCAAATGATGCTGAATGCACAAGATCAATTACGTCAGAAGATGGGGTTTGCCCTCCAACAGATTGTCGTCGTGTCGGTCACCAATAACACGATCCGTAATAGTCACTATTCCAGTGGTCACTACGTGGATATGCTTAACCACTATGCCTTTGGACACTACCGAGATGTCCTCGGCTTTGCCAACTGGAACCCCATCATGGGCAAGTGGCTCACCTCTCTCCAAAACCAAAAGGGCCTCGATGTCGATGGTGACGGCATCAACGACACCTCTCCCGATGAAAACCTCGCTAGGGAGAACATGCAACTCTTCTCCATTGGTCTCTTTGACCTCTGGCCAGATGGCACTCTCAAGCTCGGCACAGATGGGGCACCTAACAACACCTATACCAATGATGACATCAAGGAGTTCGCCAAGATCCTGACAGGGCAGAGCTTCTCCGTCTCTGAGAACCTCACCAGCTTCTGGGGTGGTGTCCCTTATGAGGATCAACCTGCTAATACGAACTTCACCTTCACCCAGAGCCAGTCGCTCCTCTACGGACAGAAGTACATCTACCCAATGGCCATGTTTGGGGACTACCATGATAGGAGTGCCAAGACCTTTGCGGGGGTGACGATCGATAACACCCACCTTACCGACCCTCAGGAACAGGGCGTAGCAGATATCGAGTCTGCTCTCGATTGGCTCGCAGGCAAGCCTGGTGACGGAGAACCAGACTTTGACATGGTCAACAGTCACATCTCGACCCCAGCCTTTATCTCTCGTCGACTCATTCAGCGCTTCGTCACCTCTAACCCCTCTACCGATTACCTTCATCGAGTAGCCACCACCTTTAAGGATAATGAGGGAGATCTCGCGCTTACCCTCAAGGCGATTCTCCTCGACTCAGAGGCGCGTACACTAGACTTCACAAATGAAAAGGCAGGGATGAAGCGCTCTCCAATGGAGACCCTCATGCAGATCTCTCGTCGACTAGACGCCTTTACCACCACGCCGATTGCCCCTACAGACGGCAGCTTCCCCTTCGACACCATCACCGCGGATCTATCGAACCCTGACCTCTACTTGACCAACTTCGGCTACGATCTCGATGTTGCTAATACCTTCCGCTTTAACCAGAGAGCGGCCATTGGGTCTACCTTTGATGGGTCTACGCAAGGGATCCAGATGGAGCCCTTCCGACAGCAGACCGTCTTTAACTGGTACTTATCAGACTACGCTCCCTCTGGTGCGGTAGCTAATGCAGGGCTCGTAGCGCCTGAGATGCAGCTCGCTAATGAACAAGATGTCATCAGAAACATCAACTACTTCTACGACCTCATTCAGGACCGTTACGGCATCGCGGGTAGTAGTTTGGCCGGAAGCGGGACTGCTCAACAAGCCGCTTACAATAACGATCCCGTCTACTACCTCAATGACGACCTCAAGCTCAACACCCCGAGACTAGTCGCCGAATACTACCCTACCACTCCCCCTACTCCGTCTGGTGATGAATCCGTAGAATATGCTGCCAATCTCGAACTCATCGACAAGATCGATCTCCGCCTCACCTATGGCGCCTTCAAGGCCCGCTACCCGATCGATGACTCTGATGACGGGGTCGATGGTGAGTTCCAGAACCCTCGTGAAGCTATTCTCGATGCGATCACCTATGGGACAACCTATGTCGACCCTTATGATGGATCGAATGATGAGAGCGACCGCTTCATCCGAATCCGTGACGCCCTCTACCTCTTCATCGCCTCTCCTGACTTCCAAATCCGCTACTAACTCTCCCACCCTATGAACGACGAAACATACCGCCTCTCTCGCCGTAACTTCTTAGCTAAAGGCACCTGTGGCACAATGGGAATCGCCTCCATTGTCAATACCATCTCGCAGCTCCAGCTCGTCAATTCAGCTGTTGCCTCGACACTCGGCCCGGTCTCCTCTGACTATAAGGCGCTCGTCTGTGTCTTCCTCAGAGGTGGCTGTGACATGAATAATGTCCTCATCCCCATCAATGGCAACTCTCAAGCTCAGGGGTATGCTGATGACCGAGGAGTAGTCGCCGTGCCAAATGGAGTCGTCTCAGATGCCAATCCTAGTGGTGCAGACAGTACCATCCATCTCACAGGCACCCCAGAGCCCCTCGGGCTCCACCCGAACCTCCCGAATCTCGCCTCCATGTACGAAGCAGGCGAAGCTGGATTCATCACTAATGTAGGTACGCTAGCAGAACCAACCACACGCAATACCTACACGAGTAGCTCCCTGCCAAACCAACTCTTCTCTCATTCTGACCAAGTCACCGAATGGATGTCCTCCATAGCAGACCAGGCCTACACCTCAGGATGGGGCGCACGTGTGGCCGAGCTCTTTAATGATACGTGGAACGTCAATAGTGCCAGCTCTATGCTCATCTCTGCTGCAGGTAATAACCAGTTCCTAAACGGGAGTACCACTGTTCCTCAATACAGTGTCACTACCACAGGCGCAGTCTCACTCTCAGGGTTTGGAACTAATTACGGCAGCGCCCTAGACAATGATGGCAATGTCAGGAATGATAACACCCATGGCAAGCGTCTCCGCGCTCTGGAAAAGATCATGGCCTACAGTCACAGTAACCTCATCGGTAACTCTTATGCCTCAGTCGTCAAGCGCGCTCGAGAGACCGAGGCCGTCATTAATGCCGCTACCAGTGCGGCTACTGACATCGGGCTCGACCTCGACACCATCTTCGCCAATGCTACAGACAGTGTGGGTGAAGAGCTCAAGTCCATTGCCCGCCTCATCGCTGGACGTACTCACCTAGGGAATAACCGCCAGATCTTCTTCGTAGACCTAGGGGGATTTGACAACCACCAAGACATCAATGCAGATCTAGAGGTCCTCCTATCCGAGCTAGATGCAGGCATCGGAGCGTTCAATGAGGCTATGAAGCAACTAGCAACTCTTGATAGTGACTTCTCATACGACATGGTGACCACCTTCCAGGCCTCCGACTTTAACAGAACATGGACGCCTAATGGAGATGACCCTAATTCCGCAGGTACAGACCACGCATGGGGCTCTCACTCCTTCATCTTTGGTGGAGCTGTCAATGGAGGCCAGTTGCACGGCACCTTTCCTGAGCTTGCCGTAGGAGGAGCACATGATGTCCCATCAGGGACTAGAGGCCGCTGGATCCCAACGACCTCTGTCGATCAATACTGCGCAATTTTAGCAAACTGGTTCGGCGTACCAGCCAACTCCTCAGAGATGGCTACCATCTTCCCGAACCTGAGCCGCTTTGATGATCCCTTCACCGCCTCTGATCTAGCCTTCCTTAATGGTATTGGTTAAGCATGATGACACGCCCCCTCCTCTTCATTGCGCTCGTTATCGCGGT
>WTJZ01000058.1:8268-10807 GCA_011524615.1 Akkermansiaceae bacterium
ATTGGTTAAGCATGATGACACGCCCCCTCCTCTTCATTGCGCTCGTTATCGCGGTGATACTCATCTGGTTCGTATCTAGACCATCTCCAGATGAGTCTGTGACGACTGCCCCCACTCCTCTAACAGAACTCCCAGTTAGACCGCCGTCCCCCCTAGTCCCTCAACAGCGTCTCATCGACACGATTCCTAACTTGGTAGAGCGGACAGAGATCCCAAACCAGCTCGAAAAGCGCGTCACCCGTTACACGAACGGTACCGTAGATCTCGTCGCAGCGATTACTCGTAGCAGAGACCTCTTCGCGACGCCCTATACAGAGGATGATCTCACCGTCATACAGGACCTCCTCCATCACTACCGATTCCTCTTCCAGACCAATCCTGTAGGATCTGAGAATGCAGAGTTCACGGCTGCACTACTCGGCGCTAACTCTATGCAAGCAGTTTTCATTGATCCTTCTTCATCCGCCCTCTCTAGTGAATATGAACTTCTAGACCGCTGGGGCACACCACTCTTCTTTCACCCCAATAGCGCTACCTCTCTCGACCTCACTTCCGCAGGGCCAGATCGTAAGCTTTGGACCTCTGATGACATTACGACGGCGCCATAACTCGGCTACCTCCTCATAAGATACCCCTCTTATACACAGCACCTCCTTCGCAAAAGGTGCGATGAGCTAAGAGTCCAATCGTAGGGTGATACCTACCACCCTACGACCACTTGTATCAGATCTGTACTAGAGAGTTTTGAGATATGCTAGTAAGTCTCGGAGCTGTTGCTCAGGGAGGCTTGCAAAGGACGGCATGTTAGACTGTCTACTCACGAAGAACTCCCGTTGAATGAGCTCCTTAGGTAGGTAGACGGTACCTCCTCCAGCCATCGCAATCGTCGTACCATAGTTACTCTTATTAAAGAGGAACCCCTCTGTTATCGAGCCATCCTTCTGAATGACGCGGTATAGTTCGTATCCTTTCTCGATAGCGGCATTGGGTTGAATAATAGCCGTAAGCAGATGCTCAGGGTCACGATCCTTGTACCCACCGAGTGCGGGAGCGAGGTTCACTCCTTGATCGCCGATCTGGTGGCAAGCTAAGCAGGTGGCACTGAAGAGTTTACCATGATTCGCGTTCCCTCCCTTTTCATCAAACGAGGCAGCAATATGATGAATCTTTTGGCTCGAGACCTTCTTCTCTTCCGCATTATGTCGTACCACTTCCTTACTGAAGACTTGAGCGTACTTGCTTAGGGTCGACAGCAACTTACTTTTATCATGAATAGTGAGTTGGTCTGAGGTCAATTGCTTACTAGTGTAAGCCTGCAGGAGGTAGTGCATCCCATAGGTATTACTCTTGAGTACTGCCAAAACAGAATTCTTACTGTTGGCATCAGCTAAGAGTAATTGTAGTTCTTGGTAGCCCCGTGTCTTATCAATTGCCGTCAGTCTTAGCGCCGCCTTTGTTCTAGCCGTAATAGAGGCTTCACTATCTCGGATGATCTTCACGATGAGATCTTGATCTGCGACCAGATTGAGCGCTTGTAGCTCTAGAGACGTCAAGTCCTCCGGCGCCTGTTCTCGAAGATGTTCGACCAAAGCAGGAACTAATCTTCTATGCTGATAACTCACAATAGCCTGTATGGCCAATTGCTGATCCGCCTCATCACCCGAAGTCAATAAGGTCTTAATCGCAGGTGTTAGTGCCAGATGCAGACTTGACGCACTCAGTTCCGGGAGCGCCTCTAAGGCGGTAGTAACGAACTTCTTGGTAGACAACTCTGACTGGAGTGCTTGACGTATCTTGTGGTCATTCAGGCTTGGTGCCAGTGAAATGAGCGTATTAACATCCAGAGCAATGCTACCATTCTGAATTGCGGTAACAATGCGTTGTGCTCGTGCACTCTTCGGTAAGCGTTTAGTCGCCTCATTCAGATTTTCCTCGGGGAGCTTTTTAGCTGTAGGTGTCTCTAGATATGCTAAGAGCTCAGTAGGATATTGCTCTAGTGCCATAAAGGCGAGAAAGCTCTGGAAGTTCTCCTCATAGGTATCCCCAAAACGATGAATATTCTCCGCTCCCTTCTTCTGCTGCGGCTTCGCAAAGCGAACCAACATCTCGATGGTCTCATTATTCGCATAACCGACATTCTTGAGTGTACGAAGCACCTCCTCCTTCACCATATAGTGCTCGTCCTGAGTCAGGGGGCTGAGTAGTGCCACTAACTCCTCCAGCGGTGGCTGGAAGGTGACGAGCGAACGGACAGCTTCACGGCGGAGGTCTGCATCTCCATCCTTTACGACGGTCTGCATGAGAGCTGAGTCGTAATAACCAAGCCCCTCGAGCGACCAGAGCGCATGAATACGTGTGACCGCAGTCGCCGAGGAATCTCCTACTAGTTGAACCAACTCAGGGATAAGCTCCTTAGCCCCACGATCAACGATCTCAGTCCATGCGGAGCGCTTCTCCCACAGAATTTCAGCTTTGAGGTGCTCTAATAAGTCGGCACTAGGTGCCTTAGCAATATTAGGTACCTGACGGCGAACTTGAC
>WTJZ01000058.1:10907-15992 GCA_011524615.1 Akkermansiaceae bacterium
AATAAGTCGGCACTAGGTGCCTTAGCAATATTAGGTACCTGACGGCGAACTTGACTCTTATGACGTACTCTCCAAATACGACCATGGGCCTTATCACGATCAGGATGGTTACGATCGACCTCATTGTGAGAGACGATCTTGTTATACCAATCTACGATGTAAAGACATCCATCTGGGCCAAACTCTATATTGACCGGACGGAACCAATCATCTTCACACTCGAGGAAGTCAGGAAGATGCTTAGAGATAATCGACCCGTCTGGAGCTCGGTCCGCTACGACCAGGTTAATCTTACTCGTGATAGGATTAGCAAGGAAACCCGCATTCTTATATTGTGCAGGGAAGCCACGAGTCCCATTCTCGTCATATGCGAGCCCCGAGATGCCTGTTCCCTCCACCTTGAACTTATGGAACTCCCCCCCAAAGGGTTGGTAAGGACGGAGTCGCTCATTTCCTATCCCCTTATACCCCATGTATTGGTGAAGAGGGGCGTGAGAGAAGAAGAGGTCATTCGCCTCAGTTCCATACCACTGACCATTCCCCTTGAGAGCAAAGCCCCAGATATTTTGCCACCCATTATTGACGACTTCTAACTGCTCTCCATCCAGTGAGAAACGCGCTATCTTACTATAGTTGATCTTGGCCTCCTGTCCTGATTTCACCGCTTTAACCCGACCTTTATTCAACGCGCCATGAGAGAAGTGAACCCAACCACCAGGCCCCCTCACCAGAGTATGCGACATAGTATGTGAGTCCGTAAAGCCGAAGCCCGTAAGCACTGACTCCTGTCCATCAGCCTTACCATCCCTATCATTATCCTGGAGATAGAGCATCTCCGATCCATGAGCGACATACACCCCACCCTTGTAGGGGAGGAAGCTCTGCGGAATCGTCATATCTTCCGCGAAGACATGCAGCTCACCTTCAGCCTGCTGAGTAGGGTCCTCTATGATCAAGATCTGATCAGATCCCTTTGTCTTTCGCTGGTAGAGATCACGCATTTTCTTAAAGGCAGGGTCATTATCGAACTTACCTCTATCCAGGTCTGCGAGCATTCTCCGGCCAACACTCCCCACCGGATCTATCGGGTACATACGCGCCGTTCCCGTCCAGAGGCGACCCGCACTATCAAAAGCAAGGTCGATAGGGTTAATCAGCCCATTTTCCTCAGAAGCGACCAACTCAACCACAAACCCTTCTGGCACTCTGAACTTCTGTAACTGTTCCTCAGGTGTCAGCACTTCCTTCCTTTGAGACTGCGTCTTTTTCTTAGGCTTTTTTTGGGCAACCGCCTGAGGCATTCCCATCAGGAATGCACTACAGGCAATGAGTGGAGTCAGATATTGTAACGTATGTCTTTTCATTATGATGAACGAGAGAGTGATGTAATTATTAATTGTAAGTTGAATATTGGTCTGTAGCAGATACTGACATATGGAAGAGGTCGAATAAGGTGATCATTACTAGCGAGGTCTTCAGTGCCCTCCTACTTCCTAACACGTCCCTTGATGATCCCCTTGTCTGTCCACTTTGGTGCCCCCTCAGTAGCAGGTAGTTCTTTAATCATTAGATCCTTGAAGTGTACGAGAAACTTCCCACCTTTGTGCGCTTGCAGAGCGATGACACCATTAGCCGCAATCTTGGGGTTAGACTCAGTGTAGTCATGAGCTAGAATGCCATTGATCCAGGTCTTGATATTGGGCCCCTCACACACAATCTTGTAGCGATTCCATCCATCAAAGTGCTGTACGCTCTCTCGGAGCTGCTCGATGTTACTCGCACTTACCAACGGACCTCGACGATGCTCATCCCAAATATTCCCCCAGAAGCCGAGAACAGCATCTGCATTAGCAACCTTTCTCCCAGGTAACGGAGGCCCAGCATCAATCTGGTATCCACACATACGGTTACCAATCATCTGGCTGCGTACCTGTATCCCTGAATTCTTCAGCAGAGGAGCACCGCCCCCATCCGTGAACTTAACAGCAAATGTCAGCTCGAAATTCTCATACTCCTTATCAGAGATGAGCCAGACATTCCTCGGGACGTTCTTATCCAGGTCCCCTCCTATAATTTCCCCATCCTTTACCTCGAAGTATGAGGCATCCGCAGCACTCGTGTTCCAACCAGTTAAGGTCACCCCATCAAAGAGTGCAACCGAGCCCTCAGAGGCATTCATTTCCACATCTTGAGCTCTTAATGAAGACCCAAGAAAACATAAAGCAAGCTGTGCGCAACATACGCCATAAATAAAAGAATTCATTCAATACTCTAAACGCAATCCAAGTAGCCAATTTGAACCACTAAAACATACTCAATAAGCACCAACTTGTAGATGCAGCAATCGACAACAAGTCTCGAGTACGCAAAAAACGCCCCCCATAACGAGGAGCGTTTTTCAAAGAACTATTGAAAGGGATAGTTACTTACTTTTGCTTAGCAAGTCTCTCCTCTTCAGCTTTCTTAATGATCTCGTCAGATACGTTACGAGGACATGGCGCATAGTGATCGAACTCCATAGAGAACTGACCACGACCTGATGTCATTGTACGAAGGTCACCGATGTAACCGAACATCTCTGAGAGTGGAGCCTTAGCCTTAACACGGATACCGGTAGGCGTTGTCATTTGCTCCTCGATCATTCCACGACGACGGTTCATGTCACCAATCACGTCACCGATGTTATCTTCAGGAGTGAAGATGTCTAACTTCATCACAGGCTCAAGGAGTTGTGCTCCAGCCTTAGGCATAGATGCACGGTAAGCTGCTTTCGCTGCGATCTCGTATGCTACTGCTGAGGAGTCAACTGCGTGGAATGCACCGTCAACAAGAGTAACTTTGAAGTCTAAACATGGGAATCCTGCAAGAACACCCTTCTCCATTGAGAGTCTGAAACCTTTCTCAACTGCTGGCCAGAATTCCTTAGGAACGTTACCACCAACAACCTTTGATTCGAACTCGAATCCATCTTCGTTATCACCTGGCTCAAGAGGCTCGATGATGTAGTCGATCTTAGCGAACTGACCAGAACCACCTGATTGCTTCTTGTGCGTGTATGAGTCTTCGAGACGCTTAGTGATTGTCTCACGGTAAGCAACCTGTGGTTGTCCTACTTCTACTTCTACACCATATGTACGCTTAAGGATGTCTACCTTAATGTCGAGGTGAAGCTCACCCATACCTTTAAGGATCGTCTCACCAGAATCTTGGTCTGTCTCAACGTAGAATGATGGATCCTCAGCAACCATCTTACCGATTGCGATACCGAGTTTCTCAGCATTTACCTTATCCTTAGGAGCAACTGCGATCGAGATAACTGGATCTGGGAATACCATTGGCTCAAGAATCGCCACGTTATCCTTATCACAAAGGGTGTGACCTGTCTGCGTGTTCTTAAGTCCTACGATAGCGAAGATGTCACCAGCTTGTGCTGACTCAATCTCTTCCCTGTCGTTCGCATGCATCTCTACGATACGTCCGATACGCTCTGTCTTACCTGTCGTTGCGTTAAGAACAGTCATCCCTTTAGATACTGTTCCTGAGTAAACACGCATGAACGTAAGAGCACCGAACTTGTCATCCATTACTTTGAACGCAAGCATACGAAGTGGGCCGTCTTTCGTTACGATACACTTATCACCTGTTTCGTTACCTTCTGGGTCAACCTCTGGCTGAGGCTTAACTTCCGTTGGGTTTGGAAGGTATTCGATAACTGCGTCAAGGATGTTCTGTACACCTTTGTTTTTGAATGAAGATCCACAGTATGTTGGGAAGAAGTCAATCGCTGTTGTTCCCTTACGGATACATCTCTTGATGTCTTCGAGTGTTGGCTCTTCACCTTCGAGGTACGCCTCCATGAGGTCGTCGTCTTGCTCGAGAGCCGTTTCGATAAGCTCTTCACGGTATGCTTCTACATCGTCAACCATGTCCGCAGGGACATCTTGGATCGTGTAGTCAAGAGGATCTTTCTCTGAGTTCTCACCCCATACCCATGCCTTACGGGTAAGAAGGTCAACTACACCTGTGAAGTCACTCTCTGTACCGATAGGGAGAACCATAACGAGTGGCTTAGCTCCGAGTACATTTTTGATTTGGTCTACTACGCGGTAGAAGTCAGCTCCCATACGGTCGAGCTTGTTCACGTAGATGATACGTGCTACTTCAGATTCGTTCGCGTAACGCCAGTTAGTCTCTGACTGAGGCTCAACACCACCAGAACCACAGAATACACCAATACCACCATCAAGAACCTTAAGTGAACGGTATACCTCTACGGTGAAGTCAACGTGTCCTGGAGTATCAATGATGTTAAAGCGGTGTGGCTCAAACTGCTGATCTGCACCAGGCCAGAAACATGTAGTAGCTGCTGACTGAATAGTAATTCCACGCTCTGCTTCTTGTTCCATGAAGTCAGTTGTAGACTCACCATCGTGTACTTCCCCGATTTTGTGAATTTTACCTGTAAGGCTTAAGATACGCTCCGTCGTCGTGGTTTTACCAGCGTCAACGTGCGCGAAGATTCCGATGTTACGATAAATTGAAAGGTCTGACATATATATAGTCTCCTGTGATTTAGTTCTTTGTTCGCATCCTCGTAGATGAAAAAGCGAGCCGTTACCTATGAGCATTTCACAGGATTTGGCAACCCTACAAATGAGTTTTTTTAGTTTTATTAAGGATTTGCCCCCATCAGCCCCCTCCACGATCTCATTTCAGCCCCTTCTAAGCCAGTCTCACAAGCCTCTTCGTGCCAGTACAACCTCCGCTCCAACACTATGCCCCTTTCATATTCTTCGGTTTCACTCAATTCCGTCACCAAGGAAGCATTATATTCCTCCCCGGCCACAACACACAGATAATCCCCCGCACGCAACCGATGAAAGAATCAACCACGAAAGACGTGGAATTCCGCAAAAACACCAAGGAGTCTCTTTTTGTAAAAGAGAAGGCGAAGAGTTTTCTAAACTCGAAGTGGAGTGCACTAAGCTACTGAATCAAATCAACGCCCATCCAAAAAAAACTACACCGCCCCAACTGTCCCAACGGGACTATCTATTGTCAGCCCAGGGCAACGCCCTGGGTAAC